>CANCOY010000033.1 GCA_947379865.1 Acetobacteraceae bacterium | reverse complement strand
AAAACCTGCCGCCTCAAGCTCTGTCCGGGCCTCTGTCGTGACTTGTGCAGCACTCTCTCCGGCTTCCAGGCGCTGTACGGCGGTGCGCAGAACCGCTGGCAGGCGGGCGGCCTGCGCGCGTTCCTCGTTACTCAGATAGGCATTGCGTGAGGACATGGCGAGGCCATCTGCCTCTCGCAGTGTCATGCCGCCGATCACCTTCACAGGAAGATCCAGATCACGCACCAGGGATCTGATGACCATGAGCTGCTGATAATCCTTTTCGCCAAAGACCGCCGTATCAGGCAGGCATTGGACCAGCAACTTCGTGACAATGGTCGCAACCCCTGTAAAGTGGGTTGGGCGAAAATCAGCACAAAGACCCTCGGAAACACCGGCGACGGACACCGTGGTGGCTGCCCCTGGCGGGTACATTTCAACAACGCCGGGGGCATAAAGAAGATCGGTACCCACCGAGAAAAGTTTGCGGCCATCAGCGTCTTCGTCGCGCGGATAGCGGGCAAAGTCCTCACCCGGGCCGAACTGGGTCGGGTTAACAAAGATGCTCACCACCACGCGGTCCGCATGCCGCCTCGCCTCGTTGACAAGAGACAGATGTCCCGCGTGCAGCGCGCCCATTGTGGGTACCATGGCGACCTTCAGATTGGCCATGCGCCAGGCGGAAACCCGTGATCTGAGTTCCGCAATCGTGCGCGCCACCGGCAGGGCCGTGGCCTGTCCTCCAGTCATCACTCGGTACTCCTCATTTCCCGACAAAGCCCTGTTTCATCGCATAAACCGGCAAACTGCGCGAGTGGCTCACCGGCTGTTCCTGCAGATTTGAGCATTTCATCGAAACAAATACGTCAAGGCAGCACCATGTTCCTGTCTCTTTCCAATTGCGCTTTTTTGTCGTGTTGTATATTGCAGAATAGAGCAAACTGATTCGGTGGGTCCAGAAAATGGCTGGGTCGACAAAGGTCACAGGGCAAATGAGGGGGTGGCACGCATGTGTGCCTGCCACCGTCTGTACCGTTGTCGCGCCAGCGCCCGCAAGATTGTTCGTTGGTCGCTCCGGCGACGAAAGGTCGGTTGCGTTTCCACAGACACCATCGGCTTACCGAGTTGTTTCCTGCAGGCAACCCTCGGAGAAACCCGTCATTGGTCGTGCGGCCGCCACGGCAACGGGCATCATCATGCGGCTGAGAGGGTACCCGACCCCATCCCAGAGAAGCGGTCAGGGTGCGTACCCTCCACGTTCCACCACGATCAAGGAGTGCTAGACATCATGGCTACAAAGAAAGCTGCTGCTGCCAAGCCGGCGGCAAAGAAGGCTCCCGCCAAGAAGCCGGTCGCCGCCAAGGCCCCTGCCAAGAAGACCGTAGCGGCGGCCCCTGCCAAGAAGACTGTTGCGGCCAAGCCGGCGGTCAAGAAGGCAGCTGCGCCCAAGGCCGCTGTTGCCAAGAAGACCACGGCAGCCAAGCCCGCGGCCGCAAAGGCAGCCGCGCCAAAGAAGGCGGTTGCCGCCAAGAAGCCCGCAGTCGCGGCCAAGAAGCCCGCTGCTGCCAAGAAGCCGGCCGCGGCCAAGAAGCCCGCTGCCGCCGCCAAGGTTACCGCTGCTGCCAAGAAGCCCGCAGCTGGCAAGGCTGCTGCTGCCAAGGCCCCGGCCAAGAAGGTTGCCAAGGCACCCGCCAAGAAGCCCGCTGCCGCCAAGCCCGCTGCCGCCAAGAAGGTCGCCAAGCCGGCCTGAACTTGACGGGAGACGGGTGGCCGATTTTGCCGCCCGGATATGATGTGCACTGACAGACGGCTTCCCCTGAGGGCCGTCTGTCAGTATCCCCTTGGGGTTGCGATCGCGCTCAGGCGATCTGCGCCAGAAACGAGCGGATTGCCTCGGCGGCCTCAGGCTCATTAAGGCTGGGTGTGTGTCCGATGCCAGGCACCGTCACGGTTGCAAGGTCGGGCTTTCTCGCCTGCATGGCGGCCACGCCATCGTCTGACAGCAGGTCTGAAAGGGCGCCGCGCACCACCAGTGTCGGCAGCGGTAGCAGGGCGTTGAACAGAGCCCATAGGTCGATGGGTGTTTCGGTTGTCTTGCGCAGGGCATCGCTGATGCGCGGGTCGTAGTTCGGCCTAAGGCCACCGTCCGGCCGCTCGACAAACTGCCGCTGGGCAAAGCGTAGCCAGCCGGCCTCGTCCAGGCCCGGCAGGACGCCCTCATTGACCATCCGCAGATAGGCAACCGCCGCCGGCCAATCGGCCACCGCTGTCTCGGCCCCCGGGTGTCCGGAGATGCGGGCGATGCCTGCCGCTTCGATCTGTGGGCCGATGTCGTTCAGTACAACGCCTGCCAGCGCCGTTGGCCGCAAGGCTGCCAGAACCATCGACACCAGCCCGCCCAGCGATGTGCCGACAAACACGGCACGATGAATGCCCATGGCCGCCATGATGTCGAGCACGTCGCGTGCATAGGTCGGGGGCGTATAGTTTGCTGCCCATGACGGATCAAACGACGACCTGCCACGGCCACGAAAATCCATGCACAGCACCCGCCGCCCCATGGCAGCAAGCCTTGGCGCAAAATCCTCGAAGTCGAGGGAGTTGCGCGTCAGGCCCGGCAGGCAGACCACAGGGGTTTCAGATTGTCTGCCAGCGGCGGGATCCGGTGCGTGGTCGCGCACAAACAGTTTCAAGCCGTCAAAGCTGGTGATCCAGGTTTCACGCAACATGGTCATGATCAACTCTCAGCCTGGGGACTGGGGTATTGCGGGTGGAGCCACGGCAGGCGCTGGTGGGGCTGGGGCTGGGGCTGGGGCCGGCGTGGCGGGAGGTGCGGCAGCCGGAGGCTGGACTGCATCCGGGGCCTTGGCCGCGGGAGGGCCTCCAGCAGGTGCGCGCTGGGCCGTCTCCTGATGCGGCTTGGTGGCACGTTGCAGGTCTTCTGCAAGGCGCAGAGGCACAACCTTGTCAGCGGCCAGGCGCTGGCGATAGACCTGCACGTTCTCCATCACCCGCTGCACATAGTTGCGGGTCTCCTCGAAGGGGATGGATTCAATCCAGTCGATCATGTCCAGATCACCCGCCCGGGGGTCGCCATACTCCCTTACCCACTGCGATACCCGACCAGGGCCAGCGTTATAGGCTGCAAGTGCCATCACATAGGAGCCGTCGTAATTGCCCACCAGATCGTCAAGGAAGGCGGAGCCAAGCATCATGTTGTAATAGGGATCCTTGACCAGTCGGTTCTTGTCGAAGGGCACCTTGATTTTCTTGGCGATGTGCTTTGCCGTGGCTGGCATCAATTGCATCAGGCCCTGTGCACCCACAGGCGAGACCGCATGATCTTCAAAGGCGCTTTCCTGCCGTGTCAGGCCCAGGACCAAAGCCGGCTCGGGCGGGCCCTTTGGCACCTTCCTGAGGGGCCAGCCGCGGGCAATCAGCGGTACGCCGGCGCGGTCAGAGTCCTTTGCCGTGGCGATCGCCAGATCGTCGCGGTCGAGTTCGGCTGCAAGGTCGGCGGCAAGCTGGCGTTCCACCGGCTTCATGGCCCGCCCGTTCAGCTGGGCGATAAAGGGTCGCAGGCGGTCGTCCTCACCAAGCTGGCCCAGCATACGGGCCGCGCGGACCAACTCGTTCTGTGCGAATGCCGCGCGATCAGCACTCGTCGGCACCGGGTCCTTGGGCAGCCGCAGGGCGGCCTCGTCGCCAACCTCATGGGCCGCCAACTGACCATAGAAGGTTGTGCCGTATTGGCCCGCATTGGCGAACCAGCGACGCGCCTTGTCGCCATCACCCATGGCTTTTGCTGCGCGACCCGCCCAATAGGCCCCGCGCGCCTGGGTAACGGCGAATTTGGCGGCCTGATGCAGGTTCGCAAAATGGCCATAGGCCATGCCCGGATCATCAAGGAAGCGCAGCGCGATCCAGCCGGCCAAAAACTCGGCCTCGACAAAGCCGGTGCCTTCGGTCAGCCCATGGTTCCGGGCCAATTGATAGGCCTCGGTGACGGCCCCGTCCTTCAGACGCTTGCGCGCCTCGATCCGGCGTTCTGCCCACCATTTGTCGGGTTGGGCTGCAATGGCGTCTGGCGTCAGGGACAGCAGCAGCTTCTCGGCATCAACGTCGCGGTCCTTCTGGCGAAGCCAGCGCGCGCGCTCATAAAGAAGGCCGGGGTTTCTTGTCAGCGACGGCGGGACGCGCCCCAGCGCAGCATCAACGTCGCGCGTGCTCTGCCGCAGGGCCATGCGCGCCCGTGCCAGTGCCGCCCAGTCGCCATCAACCCGGCTGATCATGCGGCGCGCTGCCTGCGCATCGCCTTCCCACAGAAGGGCGTCAAGCCGGGCCCGATGATCCTCAGCCCGGATCAGGCGGCCACTTTTGGCCAGCAGATGGCTCTCGTCATCTTCGGACAGGTCGGGGTCGATGTAGGCGGCGCGGATCTGCTTGGCGCCTTCTTCGGTTGCACCGGTGGCCAACAGCACTTCGCCATGCCGCATGCGCCCCGTTGCAGAGCTTGGCGGGTTGCGCGCGAACCAGGCCTTCTGGACCTCCACAGGGGTTGTGTCCGTGATGGCTTCATCAGCCCGGACGGCCAGGGTCTGCTGGCGCGGCCAATCGGGATTGGCATCCATGAAAGAGGTTATTTCGTCGAACGAGGCGCCGCTGTTACGGGCCGACAACCAAATCCACAGGATCACCTTGCCGGGCAGCTTCTCATGCGCCTTGCTGGCCACGGCGACGGCCTGGGGCCATTCGCCGGAGGTGACCCGGTTGAAGGCCTGACGATAAAGGGCCGCATCTGCCGCCGTCAGCAAGGTGGGGCCCGCCCGCTCGCTGGCGGCCTGGGGTGTCGGCGTTGGCGCAACCGCTGGTGCTGGCGCCTTGATGGGTGGCTTTGGTCGGGGCACAGGAGGCGCCGCCTGAGCCGGGGCCATGAACACCAGCAGGGCCACGGCCATGGCACAGCGGTGGAACAGTTTCCCCGCCATGTGATTCCCCTTGCAACACGAGTCGACAATCACGAACAATAGCGCTCCGCGCGGTCCCCGACCAGCGCGAAGACCTGCCCGACCTGTTGATGCAGGCGGTGCGCGTGGCTATGTTCCCCCGGTCGTCCAGATGATGCGCCGCGTCGCGGTGCCTGGATCGTCGCCAAAGCGTCCTGGGTGGGACGCCCGTTCAATTGATTGGATACCGCCATGCCGTCCGGACCGGAGGCCCTTCGAGGCTCCATCGTCGCCCTGATCACGCCGTTCAAGGATGGCAAGGTCGATGAGAAAGCTCTGCAGGCCCTGGTGGAATGGCATGTGGCCGAAGGCACCCATGGTCTGGTGCCCTGTGGGACGACCGGTGAATCCCCCACGCTCAGCCATGAGGAACACGGGCGCGTGGTCGAATTGGTGATTGAAGCCGCCGCAGGCCGCCTGCCGGTGATCGCCGGCACGGGATCCAATTCCACAGCCGAGGCGATCGAGCGCACGGCCCACGCGCAGCAGGCGGGGGCAACCGCCGCCCTGGTGGTCACCCCCTATTACAACAAGCCCACACAGGATGGGCTGTACCGGCATTTCAAGGCGATCCATGACGCCGTCGACATACCGATCGTGATCTACAACATCCCCGGCCGCACCGCCGTCGACATGTCGGTCGCCACCATGGCGGAACTGGCAAAGCTGCGGAATATCGTCGGGGTGAAGGAAGCCACGGGCGACGTGTCCCGTGTTTCCCGCCAGAGGGCGGCGTGCGGCCCCGACTTCATCCAGCTCTCGGGTGACGATGGCTTGGCCCTTGGCCATATGGCCCATGGCGCCCATGGCTGTATCTCGGTGACGGCGAATGTGGCGCCGCGCGACTGCGCGCAGTTCCAGGAAGCCTGCCTTGCCGGCAATTTTGCCCGGGCGCTCGAGATTCAGGACCGCCTGATGCCCCTTCACGAGGCCCTGTTCATCGAGACGAACCCGGCGCCGGTCAAGCTTGCGGCAAAGCTGCTTGGTTTGTGCTCTGACGATCTGCGGCTGCCGCTGGCCCCGGTTGGGGCGGGCACGGCGGCGCGGGTGGAAGCTGCCCTGCGCGCTGCCGGGCTGTTGAACTAGGGCCGTGGCAAAGGAGAAGCCTGCCCGCAAGATTGCGGCTGAGAACCGCAGGGCTCGCTACAACTATGCGATCTCTGAGAATCTTGACGCCGGCATCATGCTCAAGGGCTCGGAGATCAAGTCCCTGCGTCTTGGCAAGGCCAGCATCCAGGACGCCTATGCGGGCTTCAATCGGGGTGAGGAAGGCTTGTGGCTGATCAACGCCCACATCCCGGAATACACCCAGGCCAACCGCGAGAACCACGAGCCACGCCGCCCGCGCAAGCTGCTGATGCGCAAGCGCGAGCTGGCCCGCCTGCAATCAGATCTCACACGCGGGGGCCTGACCCTTGTGCCGCTGTTGATCTATTTCAACGACAAGGGCCTCGCCAAGGTCGAACTGGGCCTTGCAAAGGGCAAAAAGCTGCACGACAAGCGTGAAACAGAAAAGCAGCGTGACTGGCAGCGCGAAAAGGGCCGCCTGATGCGCGACAAGGGCTGACCTGTAGCCATCGGAGGCCATGTGATGAGCGAAGAAGATCAGGGCAACGAAGGCCAGATCAAGGAAAAGCTGATCCAGTCCAAGCGGAAGTGGGCGGCCGAGGGCCGTCTGTTGACGGGCCGGAACGGGTTGCCGGCAGATCGCCTGCCGCCGGGGCAGCATGTGGTCACCAACTGGCCCGTTCTTGATCTTGGCATCCAGCCCGATGTGAAGAAGGCCGACTGGTCACTGACGGTGGATGGGCTGGTGGCCCAGCCCTTGAAATGGTCGTGGGACGACTTTGCGGCCCAGCCCGCGTTCGAGGATGTGTCAGACATCCACTGCGTCACCTCGTGGTCGCGCTATGACAATCTTTGGGCGGGTGTTTCGGCAGCCCATCTGCTGGCTGTGGTCCAGCCGGCGGCAACGGCGCGCCATGTCGTCTTCCATTCCTATGATGGATATACGACCAATGTCCGTCTCGATCATTTCGCGGCCGAAGACGTGTTGCTGGCCCACAGCTGGCAGGGTCAGCCCATCAGCCGCGAACATGGCGGCCCGGTGCGGGTGATCATGCCGCGCTATTATTTCTGGAAATCAGCCAAGTGGGTTCAGCGCATCGAATTCTGCGCCGAGGACAAGCCAGGCTTCTGGGAAGTGCGCGGCTATCATAATGAAGGCGATCCATGGACAGAGGATCGTTACTCCTGAGAGTACACGAATTCTGTAATCTATTGGATCTCGGACAGGGCAGCGCGAAAGACGGCTTCGAACATCGGCGCCGTCAACCGCCCGGTGTTCGTGTTGTAGCGCGAGCAATGATAGCTGTCGAAGAGGTGCAGCGGTTGCCCTGATGGCCCCTCAACGGGCAGAACATGTCGCGTGCCATGGCCAAAGGGGAAGGCCGAGGGTTTCAGACCAAGCGCCCGCAGGGCTGATTCGTGCGCAATACGGCCCAGCGCCACCAGCACCCGCAGGCGCGGCAGGGCCTGCAATTCAGCTTCAAGAAACGGCCGGCAGGTGGCGATTTCAGCGGGCAGGGGCTTGTTGGCGGGCGGCAGGCAGCGCACCGAATTGGCGATGCGGCACAAGGTCAACCGCAGGCTGTCGTCAGCGCGTTCCTCGTAAACGCCCTCTGCCAGACCAAGCTTGAGCAGCGTTGCAAACAACAGGTCACCGGCCCAGTCGCCTGTGAAGGGGCGTCCCGTGCGGTTCGCTCCCTCCCGTCCGGGGGCGAGCCCCACAATCAGCAGTGGCGCCTCAAGGGGGCCAAGAGGCGGCACCGGGGCATTGAACCAATCTGGATGGCTCAGGCGGAGGGCCGCCCGCGTCTCGGCAAGCCGCGGGCAGAGGGAGCAATCGCGCGAGGGTTGCCTCGGCTCTCCCTTCGGCCCGCTTCGTGCCGCAGACGCGGCTGGCATCAGACTGGGCGTCCGCCCGGGCCGGCTGTGGGGGTTGTGTCGATTTCGTCGGGGCCACGGTCGCGCCCGTATTCGCGCATGTTGTTTTCGCGAACCGCCGGATCGCGCGCGATATGCGGCGCGATTTCCAGCAATTCCAGGAAATTGTCCGCCTGCCGGCGAAGTTCATCGGCAACCATGCTCGGCTGCGAACGCACGGTTGAGACGACCGTCACCCGTGGTCCCTTGCGCTGGACCGCTTCCACCAGGCGGCGAAAATCGCCATCGCCGGAAAACAGGATGATGTGATCGACATAGGCCGACATTTCCATCACGTCGACGGCAAGTTCCACGTCCATGTCGCCCTTGAAGCGGCGGCGGCCCTGACTGTCGGTGAATTCCTTGGTCGGCTTGGTCACCATGGTGTAGCCGTTGTAATCCAGCCAGTCGATCAGCGGACGAATCGGAGAATACTCCTGATCCTCAAGGAGCGCCGTGTAGTAGAACGCGCGAACCAGTTTGCCGCGCTTGCCAAACTCGGTCAGCAACCGCTTGTAGTCGATATCGAAGCCAAGGGCCCGTGCCGCCGCATAGAGGTTCGAACCATCGATGAAAAGGGCGATCCGTTCATCAGGATAAAAGCGCATGTCCATAAATCCTCATCACTGCCCAAAGGGGCGCAAAATACCAAGCTTGTGCCGGCTGGCATGCAGGGTCATGCCCATTTTGCCACTGGCACTGCCAACATTCGGCATCCAGTCTTAACATCTGGAGAATAACCTAACGATTCGCGCAGAAAATACCATGGATGGTCGCGGATAGTACTAGGTTGGCTAGAAATCATGAAAACCTCTGCGACAAATAGCCCGTGGTCTGACGCGATCCTGATTGGTCTGGGCGCGAATTTGCCCGGCTCCGCCGGCACGCCGCTGCAAACCCTGAAGGCCGCCGTCATGGCCCTTGATGGCGATGGCATGCGGGTTCTTGCGTGCTCGGGCCTCTGGGCAAGCCCCGCCTGGCCGCCTTCCGATCAGCCACCCTATATCAACGCCGTCGCACGGCTGGAGACGGCACTGGGGCCGGAGGAATTGCTCGTGCGGTTGCACGCCCTGGAGGCGCGCTTTGGCCGGGTGCGGGGCGCGCGCTGGGCGGCGCGGACCCTCGACCTTGACCTCTTGGCTTATGGCCGTCTGGCAAGGATACCAGCCGCGGCGAGTGATCTTTGCCTCCCTCACCCGCGCCTGGCCGAGCGGGCTTTTGTTCTGCTGCCGCTTGTTGAAGTTGCGCCCGGCTGGTGCCACCCGGTCCTTGGCCTGGCTGTGGGCGACCTGATTGCCGCCTTGCCGCCGGGTCACGGGACCGTCGCCCTCAAGATTTAACAGGCACCCGCAAGGATAGGGCTTGTCCTGAGGGGGATAGCAAGATATATCAGGGGTTTGCCACACATTCCGCCGCCGGAGAGAGCGCCCCATGGCTCGCGTTACCGTCGAAGATTGCGTCCTCCTGGTTCCCAACCGGTTTGACCTCGTTCTGCTTGCTGCCCAGCGTGCCCGTGCCATATCGGCCGGCGCCGCGCTGACGATTGACCGCGACAACGACAAGAACCCCGTCGTTGCCCTGCGTGAAATCGCCGACAAGACTGTCGCGGTCGGCACGCTGACCGAAAACCTGATCCACGGCCTGCAGCGCCATGTTGAGCGCGACGAGCCCGTTGAAGACGACATGCCACGTCTGATGGCTGGCCAGGATATGGGCATGGGCGAAGACATCTCGCCCGAGAAGTTCGCCCAGGCCATGGCTGATCTTACGTCCGAGCTTGATCGTGCGCTCGGCCCTGATGAGGAAGACGGTGACGGGTCAGTCGAGGACGACGCCGAAGCCTGACAAGCCTGAGCCGGTTCGTACAATGGTGGCTCCCCGCATGATCCGCCAGTACGAACTGGTCGAGCGCGTCAAGGCTTATGACGCGCACGCCGATGAGGCGCTGCTGAACCGCGCCTATGTCTTCTCCATGAAGGCACATGGTGCGCAGAAGCGCGCCTCGGGCGACCCCTATTTCTCGCACCCCCTTGAGGTGGCGGGCATCCTGACGGACATGAAGCTGGACGGTGCGACCATCGTCACCGCTTTGCTGCATGACACCATCGAGGACACGATCGCCACCTTCGAGCAGGTGGAAGAGCTGTTCGGCCCCGAGATTGCCAAGCTGGTCGACGGCGTTACCAAGCTCAGCCGGATCGAACTCACCTCCGATAGCGCGCGCCAGGCCGAGAATTTCCGCAAGCTGCTGATTGCGATGTCGACCGACATCCGCGTGCTGCTGGTCAAGCTTGCCGACCGCCTGCACAACATGCGCACCCTCGGCTATATCGAGAAGCCCGATAAGCGCCGCCGCATCGCCCTTGAGACGATGGAGATCTATGCGCCTCTGGCCGAGCGCATCGGCATGCAGCAGATGAAGGAAGAGCTGGAAGACCTCGCCTTCGCCGAGCTCAATCCAGAAGGCCGCACCTCGATCCTGGCCCGCCTCGGTTTCCTGCGCGAGCAGGGCACCACCATGGTCCAGAAGATCGCCGACCAATTGCAACGCACGCTCGCCAAGGTTGGCATCGATTCCTGGGTTCAGGGGCGCGAGAAGCGCCCGTATTCGATCTGGCAAAAGATGGAGCGCAAGAACGTCTCCTTCGAGCAGCTGTCGGACATCATGGCGTTTCGCGTTGTCGTGAAAGAGCCTAACGACTGCTACACGGCCCTTGGCATTCTGCATGCCACCTATCCCATGGTTCCTGGCCGCTTCAAGGACTATGTGTCGACGCCAAAGCGGAACGGCTATCGCTCGATCCATACGTCCGTGATCGGGCCAGAGCGCCAGCGCATCGAAATCCAGATCCGCTCGTCTGATATGCATGCCGTTGCCGAATACGGCGTGGCGGCCCACTGGCAATACAAGGCGCCCGGCGAGGTGCCAGAGGGCAGCCAGTATCGCTGGCTGCGCGAGCTGCTTGAAATCCTCGAACATGCCTCAAGCCCTGAGGAGTTCCTTGAGCATACCAAGCTCGAGATGTTCCAGGATCAGGTTTTCTGTTTCACGCCCAAGGGTGATCTCATCGCCCTGCCACGGGGCGCCACGCCCCTCGATTTTGCTTATGCGGTGCACACCCGCATTGGCCACACCACGGTGGGCGCCAAGATCAATGGCCGCCTGCAGCCCCTGCGGGCGCAACTGCAGAATGGCGACCAGGTCGAACTCGTCCGCTCCAAGGCCCAGGGTCCCAGCCCGGGGTGGGAGACGATTGTCACCACCGGGCGCGCCCGTTCGGCGATCCGGCGCTATCTGCGCAACCAGGCCCGCGAGCAGTATCTGCATCTGGGCAAGGAAATCCTGCACAAGGCGTTTCACGGGAATGGCCATACGTTTGCCGAAAAGGCCCTGGAAGGCGTTCTCGTCAAGCTCAAGCAAAAGACCGTCGAGGATCTGTATGTCGCGGCAGGCCAGGGTCTGGTTACCAGCCGTCAGGTAATCGAGGCGGTCTTTCCGGGCGAAAAGCCCAAGCCTGCCAACAGCAAGGTGGTAAACCTCAATCGCCAACGGGCAGGGGGCAGGCACGCCAGCGGTGGCGATCATGCCATCCCGATCCGTGGTCTTGTGCCCGGCATGGCGCTGCACTTTGCGGGCTGCTGCCATCCGCTGCCTGGCGACCGCATCGTTGGCATCGTCAACACAGGCCGGGGCGTGACGATCCATGCCATCGACTGCAAGATGCTGGAAACCTTTGCGGACGAGCCGGAGCGCTGGCTCGACATCGCCTGGGAGCAGGACGCCGATGACAGCCGGATGCATACCGGCCGCATCTCGGCCATTGTTGCCAACGAACCTGGCACCCTCAGCCAGCTCTCCGCCGTGATCGCCAAGAACCAGGGTAATATCGCCAATCTCAAATTCACGGATCGCTCAACCGCGTTTGTGGAGATGATGCTCGACATAGAGGTGCGCGACGTGCGCCACCTGACCAACATTGTAGCTGCCCTGCGGGCCAATCCGGCAGTTACATCCGTCGACCGCACCAGGCTCTGAGTCAGGGCCCGCCGACGGGCGCGGGATTGGTATTCTGGCGCTCAATCAATGCACGAGAGGACCCCATGGCAAGTCGGGTGAGCGAAATTGCGGCAGCCTCGGCGGCGGATACGATCGCGCGCTATGAGGCGCGCCTCGCCTTCGAGACAGACTGCTGGGATGTCCATGACAGCCTGTCATCAGGGGCTGCCGATTTTGTCCTTCTCGATGTCCGCAGCCCGGGCCTCTTTGCCGCAGGGCATGTGCCCGGTGCGATCAACCTGCCCCATGGCAAGATCACCGAAACCCGCTTGTCGGGCTGGCCGCAGGGCACCCTGTTTGTGGTCTATTGCGCAGGCCCGCATTGCAACGGGGCGGATCGGGGCGCGCTGCGACTGGCGCGCCTTGGGCGTGCCGTTAAACTGATGGTGGGCGGCATCACCGGCTGGGTTGACGAGGGCTTTGACCTGGCAACGGGCGCGTAGGTTTCGCCCGATCGGCGTGGCGGCATCGCCAAATCGCTGCAAAGCGAATTGACATCGGGGCGGTGGTGTTGCAACCGTTGCCTCAAGGCCCCGGAAGGGCCGTCAGACAATCACAATATGCCGGAGGACACAGATGGCCGAGGCCACGAACACCACGAAAACTGCTGATTTCGACGCCATTGTCGTCGGCGGCGGCTTTGCGGGCATCTATATGGTGCACCGGCTGCGCAACCTGATGGGCATGACCGTTCGCGCTTATGAGGCCGGCAGCGGCATCGGCGGCACCTGGTTCTGGAACCGCTATCCGGGCGCGCGCTGCGACATCCAGAGCATGGAATACAGCTACCAGTTCTCTGAAGAACTGCAGCAGGAATGGGAGTGGAGCGAGCGTTTCGCAACCCAGCCCGAAATCCTGAAATATGCCAATCATGTGGCCGAGCGTTTCGACCTGATGAAGGACATTCAGCTCAACACGCCCGTCGCCTCCACCATCTATGACGATGCGACGGCGCTGTGGACCGTGACCACGGCATCCGGCGAGGTCAAGACCGCGCGTTTTGTTGTCATGGCAACGGGTTGCCTGTCGTCGGCCAACCTGCCCAACATCAAGGGGCGCGACAGCTTCAAGGGTGACACCTATCACACCGGCAAGTGGCCGCATGAGGGTGTGGACTTCACCGGCAAGCGCGTGGCCGTGATCGGCACCGGTTCGTCGGCAATCCAGTCGATCCCGCTCATTGCCCAGCAGGCCAAGCACCTGACCGTGTTCCAGCGCACCGCCAGCTTCACGGTGCCGGCCCACAACCAGCCCCTCGACCCCGAGTTCGTGCGGGACTTCAAGTCGCGCTACAAGGAAATCCGGACGCACAACTGGCAGCAGCCCTTTGGTCAGGATTTCGGCAGCTTTGGCGAATCCGCCCTCAAGATCTCCGAGACAGAGCGCAACGACATCTACGAGAAGCAGTGGCAGAAGGGTGGCCTCTCGTTCATGGGCACCTTCGACGACCTGATGTTCGACCGCGTGGCGAACGAGACGGCGGCCGAATTCATCCGCACCAAGATTCGCGGCATCGTCCAGGATCCGGCCGTGGCCGATGCGCTGGCCCCGCGCCAGATCGTGGGCTGCAAGCGTCTGTGCGTCGACACGGGCTTCTATGACACGTTCAACCGTCCGAACGTCACCCTGGTCCCCCTCGACAACAATCCGCTTGAGGAAATCACGGCCACGGGCGTGCGCACGGGCAAGGGCCTGGTGGAGGTCGATGTCGTTGTTTTCGCGACTGGCTTTGACGCCATGACGGGCGCTGTCAGCAAGATCGACGTGCGCGGCACGGGTGGCCGCACGCTGCAGGACAAGTGGGCAGAAGGCCCCAAGACCTATCTGGGTCTGGCGACGGCCGGCTTCCCGAACATGTTCTTTGTCACTGGCCCCGGCAGCCCCTCGGTTCTGTCCAACATGCTGCCGTCCATCGAACAGCATGTGGAGTGGATCGCGGAGTGCATCGATCACGTCTCGACCCATCAGGGCCGTACCATCGAAGCGCTGCCGGAGTCCGAGGAGACCTGGGTGCACCATGTCAATGACGTGGCGCACACCACGCTCTACCCGAACTGCAATTCCTGGTACCTCGGGGCCAATGTCCCCGGCAAGGTGCGGGTATTCATGCCCTACATCGGCGTGAACACCTATGTCGACAAGTGCCGGGACGTCGTTGCCAAGGGTTACGAAGGGTTCCGCATCGCGCGCTGAACCTTTCTGCCGACAAGATGACCAGGGCCGGGGCGGCGCAGGCTGCCCCGGCCCTGCCCATGTATAAGCTATCTGGGAAAGCCCCTTCAGGAGTTACCAAGCCATGGATCGCGACGCCGTTCTTGCCGAGTTTCGTGCCGCGGGCGCCCTGCTTGAGGGTCATTTTCTGCTGTCCTCGGGCCTGCACAGCCCGCTTTATCTCCAGTGCGCCCGGGTTCTGATGGACCCGGCCCGCGCCGCCCGCCTGTGTGCAGCCCTTGCCGAGCGTGTCAGGGCAACCCTTGGCCAGCGCATCGATCTTGTGGTCTCGCCCGCCATGGGAGGGGTTGTGGTTGGTTATGAGATGGCACGCCAACTGGGTGTGCCTGGAATTTTTACCGAGCGCGTCGACGGCAGCTTTGCCCTGCGTCGGGGCTTTTCCATCGAGCCTGGCGCCCACGTCCTGATGGTTGAGGATGTTGTGACCACGGGCCTGTCATCCCGGGAATGCATTGCCTGCATTACCCAGAACGGGGGCACGGTGGTGGGCGGCGCCTCGCTGATTGACCGCTCGAACGGCACGGCGGATATCGGTGTTCCCCTGATTGCCCTGGCACAGCTGGACGTGCCGAGCTATCCGGCCGACGCCCTGCCACCGGCGCTGGCGGCCCTCCCGGCGGTGAAGCCCGGCAGCCGCAGCCTGACCTAGTTAAGCCAACGGCCGCCTTGCGCAAAAGAAACGAGTGATCATGTCCCCAGAGCATTCAAGCGGCCGCCTGCGCCTTGGCGTCAACGTCGATCACGTTGCGACCATCCGTAATGCGCGCGGGGGCCGGCATCCCGATCCGCTGCGGGCGGCTCTGCTGGCTGCGGCGGCTGGCGCTGATGGCATCACGGCCCATCTGCGCGAGGACCGCAGGCACATCTCCGACGATGACATTGCGCGGCTCGCGGCCGGAATACCTCTTCCTCTCAATTTCGAGATGGCGGCGACCGAGGAGATGATCGCCCTTGCCCTGCGCATCCGGCCGAACGCCTGCTGCCTTGTGCCCGAGAAGCGCACGGAACTGACCACTGAGGGTGGCCTTGATGTGGCGGCCATGCAGCCGACCCTTGCCCCCCAGGTTGCCCGTCTGCGGGCGGCGGGCATAAGGGTCTCCCTTTTTGTTGATCCCGAAGAGGGGCAACTGGCTGCGGCACGTGCCATCGGCGCCGACATCTGCGAACTCCACACCGGTGCCTATTGCGAGGCAGAGGGAGACCGGCGCCAGCAGGAGCTGCTGCGTCTTGTCGGGGCAGCGCAGCAGGGCGCGGCCGTGGGGCTTGAAATGCATGCCGGGCACGGCCTTGATTTCGCAACTGTCGGTGCCGTGGCTGCTATCCCGCAGCTTGTGGAACTGAACATCGGGCACTTCCTTGTGGGAGAAGCCGTGTTCACCGGGCTTGAGGCTGCCATTGGCAAGATGCGTGCTTTGATGGACGCCGCCCGCGCCGAGGCGACGGCCAAGGAAGGCAGGCAATGATCATCGGGATTGGCAGCGACCTGATCGACATCACCCGCATCGAGGCGACAATCAGGCGCTTTGGCGACCGGTTTCTTGACCGCATCTTCACGCCCGTGGAGCGTGCCCGGTCGGAACGGCGCCGGCTGTCGGTTGAAAGCTATGCCAAGCGGTTCGCTGCCAAGGAAGCCTGCGCCAAGGCACTGGGCACGGGTTTCAGGCGCGGCGTGTTCTGGCGCGACATGGGCGTGGTCAACCTGCCCTCGGGCCGACCAACGCTGACGCTGACCGGCGGGGCATTGCAGCGCCTGCAGGCGATCACACCCGTCGGCCATGAGGCGCGCATTGATCTGTCGATCACCGACGAGCCCCCCCTGGCCCAGGCTTTCGTCATCATCACCGCAGTGCCGCTCAGCCATGCCTCGCCTGACCAGAAGAACGGGCAGGGGGTATCTTGACTTGAGCGGCCTGAGCGGCGCTTGATGCGCTCCGTCTGGCTTTGCCGCCAGCGTGGCTCCCGAGGAGCGTTTCCAGATATCCGTTATCCCTCCCCGGGAAGGCCATGAAGATCAGCAAACACAACGTCATCATCGAGAATGTCCGCACGCTGGTTTACGCCCTGCTGATCGCAGTGAGTGTGCGGACCCTGGCCTATGAGCCGTTCAACATTCCGTCGGAGTCCATGGTCCCCACGCTGCTGGTGGGTGATTATCTCTTCGTCTCGAAATTCAGCTATGGCTATTCCCGTTATTCGCTGCCTTTTGGCATGCCCCTGATCAAGGGGCGTGTGCTTGGCGGTGATGTGACGCGCGGGGATGTCGCCGTCTTCAAGCTGCCGTCGGACAATGCAACCGATTACATCAAGCGGATCATTGGCCTGCCCGGTGACCGGATCCAGGTAACGGGCGGTGTCCTGCAGATCAATGGGGAACCGGTCAAGCGCGAGAAGATCGACGACTTCGTTTATGTCGATCGCTTTGGCAACCTGCGGCGGGTGCCCCAGTATATGGAGACCCTGCCCGGTGGGCGCAGCCATCCGATCCTGGCAGCCGACCCCAGCCGTTCTGGCAACGATACCGCCGTCTATACGGTGCCAGAGGGCCATTATTTTGCCATGGGCGACAACCGCGACAACTCCCGCGACAGCCGCTTCCCTGAAGTCGGGTTCATCCCCGCCGATAATCTTGTTGGCCCGGCGGAGTTCCTGTTCTTCTCCCACAATGGTTCTGCCGGCCTGTTCGAGCCCTGGGGTTGGTTTTCGGCGCCGCGCTGGAGCCGTCTTTTCCAGCCTGTGCATTGACGAGGCGGGCCAAGCCCGGCCAGGCGCTTGAAGCTGCCCTGGGCCATCGCTTTGCCGATCCGGCCCTGCTGACCCGTGCGCTGACCCATCGCAGCGCGGGGCCAAAGGGCCATAATGAGCGGCTGGAATTCGTTGGCGACCGCGTGCTGGGGCTGGTGATGGCAAGCCATCTCCATGCTGACCGGCCGGACGATAGCGAAGGCGAGTTATCCGCGCGCTATAATGCCCTGGTCAGGCGCGAGACCCTGGCCGAAATCGCTCTCGGTCTTGATCTTGGCCAGGCCATGATCCTTGCCAAAAGCGAAGAGGGCATCGGCGGCCGCCAGAAACCTGCCATTCTGGCCGACGCGCTGGAGGCCGTGATTGCCGCCCTCTATCTGGATGGCGGGCTGGAAACGGCGCGTGCCTTCATTCTGCGGCACTGGGCCCCCTTCATCGACGGGCGCTCGCTTGTGACGAAGGATTCAAAAACCGCGCTCAATCTGCTTGCCATGGCACGCAATCTCGGCAATCCCGTCTATTCCGAGATAGGGCGTAGCGGCCCTGATCATGCGCCAATGTTTCGTGTCACTGCCAGCCTGCCTGGCGGCACCGAGGCGGCGGGCGCAGGACCGTCAAAGCGGGTCGCGGAGCAGGCCGCGGCTGAAGCGCTTCTTGCCCTTCTGGAAGGCCATTCATCATGAGCGATCCGGCAAACGACAGCGCACCCCCCGCCCGCCGCTGCGGCTTTGTGGCCATCTTTGGCCCCACCAACGCTGGCAAATCGACCCTTTTGAACCAGATGGTCGGGGCCAAGGTCGCCATTGTCAGCCACAAGGTGCAAACAACCCGCACACGCATCACGGCGATCACCATCGCTGAGGCAACCCAGATCATCTTTGTCGACACGCCAGGCATCTTTCAGCCCAAGCGGCGGCTGGACCGCGCCATGGTGGCGGCCGCCTGGGCCGGTGCCGACGATGCCGATGTGGTGGTGCTGCTGATTGACGCCAAGCGGGGAATGGATGATGCGGCGCGGGCCACAGTCGAGCGCCTGAAGGAGAGCCGGCGGCCCGTAATCCTGGCCCTGAACAAGGTCGATCTCGTCCGGCCAGAGCGGCTTCTGGAACTGACGGCCGCCTTCAACGCCATGCTGCCCTTTGCGGCGACGTTCATGGTATCGGCCCTGTCGGGTGATGGCGTTGGCGACCTGAAGGCGGATCTGGCAGCGCGCCTGCCGCCTGGACCCTGGCATTATCCCGAGGACCAGCTGGCGGATATTCCCATGCGGAATCTGGCGGCGGAAATCACCCGCGAAAAAATCTTTGAACGGCTGCATCAGGAGTTACCCTATCACTCGACGGTTGAGACCGAGAAATGGACCGAGCGGCCTGACGGATCGGTACGTATTGACCAGGTTATCTTCGTCGAGAGAGCTGGACACAAAGGTATTGTGCTTGGCAAGAATGGCGCCACTGCCAAGGCAATCGGGGCATCATCGCGCCGGGACCTTGAACAGATTCTGGAGCGTCGGGTGCATCTGTTTCTGTTTGTCAAAGTCCGCCCGGAATGGACGGACGATCCCGAGCGTTATCGCGAGATGGGCCTCGACTTTTCGCGATGATATCCGATTGCAACGGCGTTGCGGTCCGCACGCCAAGATGTTTTTGTACTGAACTTAGGTATATTGATCTTCGTGCGGATTGCAGCACCGTGTCAGTCGTCGGCAGCGTTCTGTGATGCCACAAGCGCCACTGGTTGTCCGGTGAGGGGTTGTTCCGGCACGGCGCATGGATCTGTCGCAGGGTGAACTCAGGGAGGTGACATGCAACGGGGACATTTCCGCCGACGCGCCTTGAGCACGGTCGTGGCAGGAACCCTTGTTGTGTTCGCTTCATGGGCCGCACGCGCAGCATCCGATCTGCCTCTTCAGGGACCGTCCAGCACCTCAGCGCCCTATGTGGTGCCAATGCAGGGCACCTGGACCGCCACCGCCCTGATCACCGCTGGCGATGGCGTGCGCCATGGCGAAGATGTTGTCCGGGCCTATCGCATGGTGGGGGCGCCCGATGGCCTTGCCGCCTTTGATAATGGTGACGGGACGACGACCGTCCTGATCAACCACAAGCTCAAGCCCGACGAGGGCACCGTGCGCGCCCACGGGGCCAAGGGTTCGTTCCTGTCGCAGTGGACACTCGACCGTAATTCCCTTCGCGTCCTCTATGGCCGCGACCTTGCCAGTCGGGTCGTAACCGATGGGCCGGCAGAACTGTCGTTGCTGGGCTCTGCCAATCTGCCGGCCTTCGGGGCCTTCTTCAACGAGGTCACAGGGCGGGGATATGAGGGGCTGATTGCCCTCAGCGGTGAGGACAATGGCGAAGAGGACCGCCAGTTTGCCTGGGTTGTGGCAGAGCGCACGGCTTATGAGTTGCCCTTCTTCGGTCACTTCCGCCACGCAAATGCCCATGCCTGTCCCGACGCAGGCGATACCACCCTGGTCATCGCCAATGCTGATGTGCTGCCGGCAAGCAGGGATGGGCAGGCAAACGGGCGGATGTTTGTATTTATCGGAGAAAAGCAGCTTGCAGGAAATCCCATAGAGCGGGCGGGCCTTGCCAGCGGCAGGCTTTACGGGATTGCCGTGGATGCCCCCTTCATTTCCCCAGGCATTCCATTTTCAGGGAACACGGAAAACCGGGCTGACGACAAGGGCAAGAGTGGAACCTTCAGCCTTGTGGAACTGGACCCGCACAAGACGGCCCCGGAACTGGAGGCTGCCGCCCGTGCAGGTGGGGTGACAAGTTTCCTCAGGCCGGGTGATGGTGCCTGGGATGTTCGCAATCCGGCGCGTTACTATTTTACGACATTGGATCGTCTGGACTCGACGGAAATGGACGGTGGTTTTCAGACCGGCCGCTCTCGCCTGTGGAGCCTGACCTTCACCGATATGGCGGATCCCGCACGGGGTGGCCGCATCGAACTGCTGCTGGACGGCCGTGAGGGAGGCAATATGTTTGGCTCCATCGCGGTTGACCATACCGGGCGGCTCTACCATCAGGAAAGCACCGGCAATGCGGAGCATGTCGCCAAGATCTGGTCCTATGATCCGGCGGAGCGGGTGCTTTTGCCTGTCATGCGCAACGACCCTGCGCGTTTTGGTGACGTGGTCGCCGGCAAGTCCTTGCCAGCAAAGGCACCCTTTACCCAGGATGAGGCATCCTCAGCGATGCTTGATGTTACAGGACTGTTCGCCGATGCCAACTGGTACCACGGCGGGCAGATATTCCTGGCCACGGTGCAGGCGCGTTACAGGAATGAGGAACCGGAACTGGTAGAGGGCGGCCAACTCGTTCTGCTTTATCGTCATGAGCCCTGATGAGGCAGTCTCCCGAGGCCTTGCCCTTGCGCCCCGGACCGGGCTTCTATTTGCTCAACAGACAAGAAATGCGTTACGGGGGGCAATGCAATGAGGGCAGCGGTATTCGAGGGCTTTGGCAAGCCCCTGACGATCCAGAACATTCCCGAGCCTGTGCCGGGGCCGGGAGAGATGGTCATCAAGGTCCGTCATTGCGGCATCTGCGGCTCCGACCTGCACGCCACAGAGGAAGGCACGGCCCAGGGTGTTCCGGGCGGCACCGTGCTTGGCCATGAATTCTGCGGCGAGGTCGTGCGCCTCGGTGCCGGCGCCGAAGCGCAATGGAAGGAAGGCGACCGGGTTGCCTCCATGCCCTTCATCGGCTGCGGCGCCTGCGCCATGTGCCTGTCGGGCCAGGGCAACTGGTGCAAGAAGGTGCGCGGGCAGGGCTTTGGCCGCATCCCCGGTGCCTATGCCGAATATGTTCTGGTTGGTGCCAAGGAGAGCATCCTGCTTCCCGAGAGTGTCTCGTGGAAGGAAGGCGCCCTGGTAGAGCCCCTTGCGGTGGGCCTGCACGGCTGGAACCTCGCCAATCTGGCGCCGGGTTCAGACATTCTGGTGGTGGGCGCTGGCCCCGTTGGCCTGGCGGTGGTGGTCTGGGCCCGCCTGCTGGGGGCGCGGCACATCGTGGTCACCGCCAAGTCCAGCCGCCGGGCCGATCTTGCCCGGTCGCTGGGGGCAACCGACTTCATCGAAAGTGATCAGGACCTGCGCGCCGCCTATCGCAAGATTGTTGGTTCGCCGCCAGCGGCCATTTTTGAATGTGTCGGGGCGCCCGGCATGATCGACCTGTGCTGCCGCATTGCGCCCGTCCGCTCCAAGGTGGTGGTGCTGGGCGTCTGCATGAAGCAGGACACCTTCCTGCCCTCGGTTGCCGTTCAAAAGGAACTGAACCTCCAGTTCTCCATGGCCTATGGCACAAAGGACTTTGAGGTGGCGGTGGACATGCTGGCCCGTGGCCGTCTGGACCCGGAGGCCATGGTGACGGACGTCGTCGGTTTCGACGCCTTCCCCGCTGCCTTCGAGGCACTCCGGCACCGGTCGCACCAGTGCAAGGTGCTGCTCGACCCTTCGTGAGCCTGAACCCAACTAACCCACTTCCCATCGAGCCAGTCCTGCCGGCGCTGCTTGCAGCGCTGGCCACGGGATCGAATGCTGTCCTGCAGGCGCCGCCCGGTGCCGGCAAGACGACACGCGTACCTTTGGCCCTGCTTGAGGCACCCTGGCGGGCAGATGGGCGCATTCTGGTTGTTGAGCCCCGTCGCCTGGCCGCCCGGGGCGCGGCGGCCCGCATGGCCGACATGCTGGGCGAGGCCGTGGGTGAGATCGTGGGCTATCGCGTCCGCCTCGACTCGAAAGTTGGCCCGGCCACGCGGGTCGAGGTGCTGACCGACGGCCTGTTCCTGCGCCGCCTGCAGGACGACCCGGGGTTGGAGGGTGTGGCTGCCGTCCTGTTCGACGAGTTTCACGAGCGCCGGGTGGATGTGGATCTTTCCCTGGCCCTTTGCCTGCAGGCACAGACCCTGTTGCGGCCTGACCTGCGCCTGCTGGCCATGTCGGCGACCCTTGATGGCGCGGCCACGGCCCGGCTCATGGGGCAGGCACCCATCATCACCAGTGAGGGGCGGGCCTATCCGGTGGAAACCCGCCATCAGGACCGCCCTGTGGATGGCCGTGTGGAGGAGGCGCTGGCGCCGGTGGTGCGCCGGGCTCTGTCCGAGGGTAAAGGGGATGTACTGGTCTTTTTGCCGGGTGCCGCTGAAATCGGGCGCACGCGCCGCCTGCTGGAAGATGGCCCGGCCCTGCCTGCGGGTGTTGTTGTCCTCAGCCTTTATGGCGACATGGCGCAGGCAGAACAGGACCGCGCCGTGGCCCCACCACGCCCCGGCGAGCGGCGGGTGATCCTGTCGTCTGCCATTGCCGAGACCAGCCTCACCATCGAGGGGGTGACGGCGGTGGTGGACAGCGGCTTGATGCGGGTGCCGCGCTTTGATCCCGGCAGTGGCATGACCCGGCTTGTAACCCAACGTGTGTCCCTTGCCTCGGCCGACCAGCGCCGGGGCCGTGCAGGGCGCCTTGGCCCCGGCACCTGCTGGCGCCTGTGGACGCGGGAGGCAGAGCGCGCCCTGCTGCCCCAGACCCAGCCAGAGATCCTGGCGGCTGACCTTGCCCCCCTGGCACTTGAACTGGCGCGCTGGGGCATCAGCGACACCGCCGAACTGGCCTGGCTGGACCCACCCCCCGCCGCCCCCTTTGCCCAGGCCCGCAGCCTGCTGGCAGGATTGGGGGCGCTTGATGGAAAGGGACAGATTACGCATCACGGCCGTGCCATGGCCGACCTTGGCCTGCATCCGCGCCTCGCCCATATGGTCATCGCGGCCAAGGCCCGGGGACAGGGACCACTTGCGGTGCTGGTGGCGGCGGTGCTGGGCGAGCGCGACCTGATGTCAGCCGCCGGGCGCGGCCGTGAGGTGGATCTGGCCCTGCGCGTGGACCTTGTTCTGTCTGACCGGGCAGGTGGCGCCGGGCGGCGCATTCGCGAGGTCGCCCGCCGTCTGGCCCAGGGCGCCGGGCTGGCAAGATCGGGCGAGGCCATTGATGTAACCGCTCTCGGTCCGGTCCTGGCCGAAGCCTATCCCGACCGCCTTGCCCAGCGCCGCCCAGGGCCACCCGGCCAGTTCCGCATGGCCAACGGCCGTGGCGCGTCGGTGGATCCCGGCGATCCCCTTGCTGCAGCTGATTTTCTCGCCATTGCTGATCTGGATGGGGCCGGTCAGACGGCGCGCGTCTTTCTGGCCGCGCGGATCGAACGGGCGGACCTTGAGGCCGCCTTTGCCAGCCGCATCGAACTGGTGGAAGACACAGGCTGGGACGCCCGCACCGGGACAGCCTTTGCGCTGCGCCGCCGCCGCCTTGGCGCCCTGGTGCTTGAGGAACGGCCGCTTTCGCCGGGCGATGCCGATCTGGTGCCGGCCCTTGTCACAGGCATTCGCAGCCTTGGCCTTGACGCTTTGCCCTGGAGCGAGGAACTGCGCCAGTGGCGCGCCCGCGTGTCCTTTGCCGCCGGGGTGGAGCCGGAGGGTGGCTGGCCCGACCTGTCGGATGCAGCCCTTCTCGCCGATCTTGCTCTCTGGCTGGGACCGCATCTGGGCGGCGTCACCCGGGCCGAGCAATTCAAGCGGATCGATCTGGGCTCGGCCTTGCGGGGTCTGGTGGACTGGGCAGCCAGCCGCCGCCTGGACGCGCTGGCACCCCCCAGGCTTACGGCACCCAGCGGCCATTCCCATGCGATTGACTACCAGTCGGGAGAGACCCCGGTGCTCGGCCTCAAGCTTCAGGAAATGTTCGGCAGCCGCGACCATCCGACCATTGGCGGCGGGCGTGTGCCGCTGGTACTGAACCTTCTGTCGCCAGCGGGGCGGCCCATTGCGGTGACGCGTGACATCGCCTCGTTCTGGAGCAATGGCTATGTCGAGGTCCGCAAGGATCTGCGCGGCCGCTATCCCCGGCATCCCTGGCCAGATGATCCGGTTGCTGCCATTGCCACGGCCCGGGCCAAACCGCGCGGCACCTGAACGCTTGCAAGGCCCCGACGGCCACAGCACCCTGCCCGCAGACAAGGGAGAGACCCATGAAACTCTATGATACCAAGCTTGCCCCCAATCCGCGCCGCGTGCGGATCTTCCTCGCGGAAAAGGGCATCACCGTGCCGACCCAGGAAATCTCCATCATGGGGGGCGAGCACAAGACCGATGCCTATCGCAAGCTCAGCCCAATGGCCCTGGTGCCCGCCCTTGAACTGGACGACGGCCGCGTGCTGACCGAGACGGTGGCGATCTGCCGCTATTTCGAGGAACTGCACCCGGCCCCCGCGCTGATGGGAACCGATGCCTTCAGCAAGGCGAATGTGGAGATGTGGCAGCGCCGGATGGAGATGGAACTGTTCCTGCCCATCGCCATGACCTTCCGACACACCCACCCGGCCATGGCACAACTGGAAGAGCAGATCGCCGCCTTTGGCGAAGTCAGCCGTGGCCGCGCCACCCGCCGGATCGACATCCTCGACGCCGATCTGGGCAAGACCCGCTATATCGCCGGTGATGCTTTTTCCATTGCGGACATCACGGCCATGGTTGCCATCGACTTTGGCCGTTCCGCCCGGATCAAGGTGCCGGAAACGGCAACAAATGTGCAGCGCTGGTATGCCGAGGTCAGCGCCCGTCCCAGCGCCGCGGCCTGAGCCTGTGGAGGCAGCGGGCGTTCAGTCCGCTGCCTCGATGGCGCTTTGCACCTCCAGCCACTTTTCCTCGGCCGTGCTGATCCGGCGGTCCAGATCGGCGCGGTTGCGGGTGAGGGTGGCCAGTTTTTCCGGTGGGCCGGTGTAGAGTGCCGGATCGGCCAATTGCAGTTCGATCCGCTTGCGCTCGGTCGACAGCTTCTCGATCTCCTGTTCGGCGGCCTTGGCAAGCTTCATCAGCGGCGCCTTGGCGGCCCGCGCGTCCGCTGCTTCGCGCCGGGCATCGCGCCGGTCGGCCTTGGCGGCGGCGGCATCAGCCTTGCCAACCGCATCGCCTTTGGCGCCGGACGATGCGGTGCCGCCCAGGATCAGGCGTCTGTAATCGTCAAGATCACCATCAAAGGGTGCCACGCCGCCATCGGCAACCACCCACAGACGGTCGGCACTGGCTGCCAGCAGATGGCGATCATGGCTGATCAGGATGACGGCACCCTCATAAGCGTTGATGGCATGAACCAGGGCCTCACGCGCATCGATGTCCAGATGGTTTGTCGGCTCGTCCAGGATCATCAGATGGGGCGCGGAAAAGCTCATGCAGGCAAACAGCAGGCGTGCCTTCTCACCACCAGACAGGCTTGAAACCTTCACGGTTGCCGTGTCGGCGCCAAAGCCAAAGGCGCCAAGGCGGGCACGCACCTTGGATTCATGCTCCCCCTTCATCAGGGCGGCCATGTGGGAGAGGGGGGTGCCGTCCGGCTCCAGCTCGTCGGCCTGGTGCTGGGCAAAATAGCCAACCTTCAGGCGCTGTGATTTTCTGACCGTGCCCGCCAAGGGCTCCAGCCGTCCGGCCAGCAGCTTGGCGAAGGTCGACTTGCCATTGCCGTTGGAGCCAAGCAGGGCAATGCGGTCTTCCATGTCGAGGCGCAGGTTAAGCCGCTTCAGCACCGGCTTGTCGGCGGCATAGCCGATCGAGACGCCTTCCATGGTGATAAGGGGTGGCGGCAGTTCGTCGGGATTGGGAAAGCGGAAGGTGATGGTGCGCGCTTCTGTCACGCCAACAATGGGCTGCAGCCTCGCCAGCGCCTTGATCCGGCTCTGGGCCTGGCGCGCCTTGGAGGCTTTGGCGCGGAAACGCGCCACGAAGTCTTCCATGTGGCGGCGCTGGTCTTCCTGCTTGGTCTTCAGCGCCATCTGGCGCTCAGCCTTTTCGCGGCGTGTGCGCTCGAACCGGTCATAATTGCCGGTATAGAAAACCAGCTTGCCATCATCCAGATGCAGGATCGAATCGACGGCCTCGTTCAGCAGGTCGCGGTCATGGCTGACGATCAGAATGGTGCGCGGATAGCGGGCAAGAAAATCCTCCAGCCACAACGTGCCTTCAAGGTCGAGGTAGTTGGTGGGCTCGTCCAGCAGCAAGAGGTCGGGCTCGCTGAACAGCACGGCAGCCAGGGCCACGCGCATGCGCCAGCCGCCTGAGAACGACGACATCTCGCGTGCCTGCATGGCGGCATCAAAGCCGAGGCCATGCAGGATGGCGCCAGCCCGTGCATGGGCGGAATGGCTGCCGATATCGGCGAGACGAGTATGGATTTCCGAGATGCGCCCGGGGTCGCGGCTGGTCTCGGCTTCGGCCAGCAGGGCCGTGCGCTCAAGATCAGCCTCCATCACCACGTCCAGCGGGGTCATGGACCCTGTGGGCGCTTCCTGGGCAACGGTGCCAACCCGTGCGCCGCGCTGGACACCAATGGTGCCGCCGTCTGCATTGATCTGGCCGAGGATGAGACGCAGCAACGTCGACTTGCCGGTGCCATTGGGGCCGACAAGGCCAACCTTGTGCCCGGCAGGCACGACCGCCGAGGCGTCGTCGAGGATGAGCCGCCCGGCAATGCGGTAGGTAAGGCCGTTGATATGAAGCATAGGGGCGGTTTCTAGCACGCCGGGGCCGGCTTGGAAGCCCCCCGTGCGGGTGGCGGGTTGCCGGTTGGGCCGCAGCCATCTATAACGCCGCCGAAATCCCCCAGCCCCCGATAAAGGTGCCCCCATGGCCATCGAACGCACGTTCTCGATCATCAAGCCAGACGCCACACGCCGCAATCTGACCGGCAAGGTCACGGCAAAGCTCGAGGACGCCGGCCTGCGCGTCATCGCGTCCAAGCGCCTTCACCTCACCCGCGCCCAGGCGGAAGGCTTTTATGCCGTCCACAGCGCGCGCCCGTTCTTCAACGACCTCGTCACCTTCATGATCTCCGGTCCGGTGGTCGTGCAGGTGCTGGAAGGCGAGAACGCCGTTGCCCGCAACCGCGAAGTCATGGGCGCCACCAACCCCGCCAATGCCGACGCCGGCACCATCCGCAAGGAGTTCGCCGAGTCGATCGAGGCGAATTCGGTGCATGGCTCTGACAGCCTCGAGAATGCGGCCATCGAGATCGCCTATTTCTTCAGCCAGACCGAAGTCGTCGGCTGAAGACAGTACCCCCTCGCCCTGCAGTTGCAGGGCGAGGGATTGGCCTTGCCCCCGAGGGCATGCTCCTCAGGGCATGCTCCTCAGGGCATGAAGGCCTGCAGACCCGTCTGCGCCCGACCTAAAATCAGTGCGTGAATGTCGTGCGTGCCCTCATAGGTGTTGACCGCCTCGAGGTTCATGACGTGGCGGATCACGTGATATTCGTCGGAAATGCCGTTGCCGCCGTGCATGTCGCGGGCGGTGCGGGCGATATCCAATGCCTTGCCGCAGGAATTGCGCTTGATCAGGCTGATCGCCTCGGGTGACCAGGTGCCCGCATCCTTCATGCGACCCACCGCCAGGCAGGCCTGCAGGCCGATCGCGATCTCGGTCTGCATGTCGGCCAGTTTCTTCTGGATCAGCTGGTTGGCGGCCAGCGGCCGGCCGAACTGAATGCGATCCAGCGTGTACTGCCGCGCGCCATGCCAGCAGGCTTCTGCCGCCCCCAGCGCACCCCAGGCAATGCCATAGCGTGCCTTGTTCAGACAGCCAAACGGCCCCGCCAGCCCCTTGACGTTGGGCAGCAGGTTTTCGGTGGGCACGAACACGTCTTCCATCACGATCTGGCCGGTGATGGAGGCGCGCAGGGCGAACTTGCCTTCGATCTTTGGCGTCGAAAGCCCGGCCATGCCGCGCTCCAGCACGAAGCCGCGGATGTGGCCGTCCTCGGTCTTGGCCCAGACGACGAACACGTCGGCGATAGGGGAATTGGTGATCCAGGTCTTGGCGCCGTTCAGCTGCCAGCCGCCATCAACCGCCACGGCACGGCTCTTCATGGAGCCGGGGTCAGAGCCATGATCAGGCTCGGTCAGGCCAAAGGCGCCAACCCATTCGCCGCGCGCCAGCCGGGGCAGGTACTTCTGACGCTGGGCTTCGGTGCCATAGGCATTGATCGGGTGCATGACGAGGCTCGACTGCACGCTCATGCACGAGCGATAGCCGCTGTCGATCCGCTCAACCTCACGGGAGATCAGACCATAGCTGACATAGTTGACGCCTGCACAGCCATAGCCCTCGATGGTGCTGCCCAGCAGGCCCAGTTCCCCCATCTCCTCGAAGATGGCGCGGTCAAAGGTTTCGTGGCGATTGGCGAGGACGACCCGGCGGGCCAGCCCGTCCTGGGCATAGGCACGGGCCGTATCGCGCACCAGGCGCTCGTCCTCGCTCAGCTGGTCCTCAAGGAGGAACGGGTCGTCCCATCGAAAGGCGGCCTTGGGCAGGCCACCGGCTGCATGCGGGCTTGAGGCGGCGGGGGGCGATGTCATGGGGTATCTCCTGAACAGTACGTGCTTGAGCCTGAACATAGGGCGCGGGCATGGCCGCGACGACACACCGCTGCCCGGCAGCTTGCCAAAGAGGAAGAGTGTTCCCACTTTAACCTCGCTAACCTTGTTCCGAAAACGGACGGGTGTCTGACCATGCGATAGCTTCCGTAGACGAAGCTTGCCGGCCTGCGCTTCAGGCCCAGCCCTCTTGAATGCGAGCACGCCGCAATGTCGGTTGATTACCAGCGCCTTTTCGGGACCGCGATTGACGCGTTGAAAGCCGAAGGCCGCTACCGCGTCTTTGCCAATCTGGCACGCCAGCGTGGCTCTTTCCCGGAAGCTGTCATTGCCGGCCCCGAGGGGGAGCGGCGAATCATTGTCTGGTGCTCCAACGACTATCTCGGGATGGGACAGCATCCCGTCGTGCTTGCCGCCATGCACGAGGCGCTGGACGCCTGCGGTGCCGGTTCGGGCGGCACACGCAACATTTCCGGCACCACGCGGCACCATGTCGCGCTGGAGCAGGAACTGGCCGATCTGCACGGCAAGGAGGCGGCCTTGCTGTTCTCCTCGGGCTATGTGTCGAACGAGGCGACGCTGTCGACCCTTGCCCGGGTGTTGCCGGGCTGTGTGGTTTATTCCGATGCCCTGAATCATGCCTCGATGATCGAGGGTATCCGTCGCTCCGGCGCCCCAAAGCGTGTCTGGCGGCACAATGACGTGGCCGACCTCGACCGTCTGCTGGGTGAGGCGCCGGCCGATCTGCCAAAGATTGTGGCCTTTGAATCCGTCTATTCCATGGATGGCGATATTGCCCCGCTGGCCGAGATCTGCGCGGTGGCAGAGGCCCATGGCGCCTTTACCTATCTGGATGAGGTGCATGCGGTGGGCATGTATGGCCCGCGCGGCGCCGGCGTGGCTGAGCGTGATGGCGTGATGCATCGCGTGGACGTCATCGAGGGGACGCTGGGCAAGGCCTATGGTGTCATGGGGGGCTATATCACGGGCACCCATGCGCTGGTTGATGTCATCCGCTCTTATGCACCGGGCTTCATCTTCACAACCTCCATCTCTCCGGTGCTGGCCGCCGGTGCCCTGGCCAGCGTCCGCCATCTCAAGACAAGCAGTGGCGAGCGCCTGCACCACCAGGAGCGCGCCGCCACTCTCAAGCGTCGGCTGGCCGCCGCCGGCCTGCCGGTCATGCCATCGGAAAGCCACATCGTCCCCGTTCATGTGGGGGATCCGGTGCGCTGCAAGGCAGTGTCCGACCGACTGCTGGCAGCCCATGACATCTATGTGCAGCCCATCAACTATCCCACCGTTCCGCGAGGGACCGAGCGCCTGCGCTTCACGCCGACACCACTCCACACCGATGCCATGATCGATGCGCTGGTGACGGCGCTTGATCAGGTGTGGACTGAGCACGCCCTGGCGCGCGCTGCCTGACTGCGCGGTGGACGATGGCCGGACAGATCATCATTGAGTTCCGGCGGATCGGGAATTCTGTCCGCGTGGCGGCCATCGACACCGGAACAGGTCGCGAAGCCGTGATTGTCGGCCCTGCCAGCGCCGGGGAAGCCACCCTTGCCCGGGTGGCGCGCCAGAAATTGCTGAGGCTCTTGGAAATGGAGCAGGGCGGCTGAGGCGAACGGGACAGCGGCTTGCGTTGGCGTGGTGCAAAAAGACGATATATGGTATGCCGCAGGGCATAGATCGTTCTGGTTGCCAGCCTGAACGCAAGCTTTCTGTCTTTCAGGCGCGCAGCCGCCGGGTGATGTCATGTCTGATCCAGCCCTCCAGTCTCCTGAGATGACGGTTGCCATTGCCTGCGACCACGCGGGCGTAGGCCTCAAGGCGGCCCTCAGGCAGGACCTGATTGCCCATGGCTATGCGGTTCTTGATCTTGGGACTGACGGGCCGGAATCGGTTGACTATCCCGATTTTGCCGCCGCCCTCGCCCGCGAAATCGAGGCAGGCCGGGCTGGTCGTGGGGTTCTGATCTGTGGCACGGGTATCGGGATCTCCATTGCTGCAAACCGCCATCCGGGCATCCGCGCCGCCCTTGTCCATGACGTCGAGACGACGAAGCTTTGCCGCCAGCACAATGACGCCAATGTGCTTGCCCTTGGTGCCCGTGTGACCCCGGAAGCGGTCGCCCGGGACTGCCTTGCGGTCTTTCTGACCACGCCCTATGAAGGTGGCCGGCACGAGAACCGGGTTGCAAAGCTTGGCCCGCGCCTGTCCCCGAATTGACCCTGCATCCATCACCCAGGCAGCCGGCTATCGCCCCGGCGCCGTCTTGCCCTCCGAGGATCTTCTGATGTCTTCGACTTCTTCCGCATTCTTCGGTGCCAGCCTTGCCGAGCAGGATCCCGCTCTAGCCAAGGTCGTTGCAGGTGAACTGGCGCGCCAGCAGAACCAGATCGAACTGATCGCGTCCGAGAACATCGTCAGCCGCGCCGTGCTTGAGGCACAAGGGTCGATCCTCACGAACAAATACGCCGAAGGTTACCCGGGCAAGCGGTATTACGGCGGCTGTGAGGTTGTGGATATTGCCGAGGAACTGGCGATCGAGCGGGCGCGCAGCCTGTTTGGCTGTTCTTATGCCAATGTGCAGCCGCATTCGGGCGCGCAGGCCAACCAGGCGGTCTACCTCGCCCTGCTGAAGCCGGGCGACACCACCCTTGGCATGAGCCTGGCCGCCGGTGGGCATCTGACCCACGGTGCGCCCCCCAATCTGTCGGGCAAGTGGTTCAATGCTATCCAGTATGGCGTGCGCCGCGAAGATGCGCTGATCGACTATGACGAGGTCGAGCGTCTGGCCCTGGAGCACAAGCCGAAGCTGATCATTGCCGGCGGTTCCGCCTATCCGCGCATCATCGATTTTGCCCGCTTCCGGGCCATTGCCGATGCCGTGGGTGCCTTCCTGATGGTGGACATGGCCCATTTCTCGGGCCTGGTTGCGGCAGGCGTGCACCCCAGCCCGTTCCCCCATGCCCATATCGCCACCACCACAACCCACAAGACGCTGCGTGGGCCGCGTGGCGGCATGATCCTTTCGAACGACGAGGCGCTGGGCAAGAAGTTCAACTCAGCCGTCTTCCCGGGCCTTCAGGGTGGCCCCCTGATGCACGTCATCGCCGCCAAGGCGGTGGCCTTTGGCGAGGCCCTGCGCCCCGAATACAAGGTCTATGCCCAGCAGGTGGTGGACAATGCCAAGGTGCTGGCGGCAACCCTTGCGGCAAGCGGCGTGGACATCGTCTCGGGCGGTACCGACACGCATCTGATGCTGGTGGATCTGCGTCCCAAGAATCTGACCGGCAAGATTGCCGAGGCAGCGCTGGAACGCGCCCACATCACCTGCAATAAGAACGGCATTCCCTTTGACCCGGCGCCGCCTGCAACCACTTCGGGCGTTCGCCTGGGGACGCCGGCGGGCACCACACGCGGGTTCGGGACGGCGGAATTCCGCCTGGTTGGCGAACTGATTGCCGAAGTGCTGGACGGCCTTGCCGCCATGCCCGACGGTAACGCAGCGGTTGAGGCGTCGGTGAAGGCGCGGGTGATGGAGCTGTGCGCGCGCTTCCCCATCTACCCGGGCCTCTGACCGGCTCTGCTTGACGAAGACAGAAGGGGCCGACCGGCGCTGGCTGGAACGGCCTTCCTTGATGGGAGCTAGAGATGCGCTGTCCGTTCTGCCAGAACGACGACACTCAGGTGAAGGACTCGCGGCCGACCGAGGATGGATCCTCGATCCGCCGCCGGCGCTTCTGTCCGGCCTGCGGTGCCCGTTTCACCACGTTCGAACGCGTTCAGCTGCGTGACATCACCATCATCAAGAAAACCGGGCGCCGCGCGCCCTTTGACCGCGACAAGCTGGCCCGTTCGATCAACATCTCCCTGCGCAAGCGCCCGGTAGAGCCCGAACGGATCGAACGCATGATCTCCGGCGTGGTGCGTCGGCTCGAGAGCATGGGCGAGAGCGAGATCCCCTCGGATGTGGTGGGTGAAATGGTCATGGAGGGGCTGGCGTCTCTCGACCAGGTTGCCTATGTGCGCTTTGCCTCCGTGTATCGGAACTTCCGTGAGGCCAAGGATTTCGAGGACTTCGTGACGAAGCTCTCGGGCTCCCCCCTCGACTAGGTCCGGGGCGATGTCGGCACCGGGGACGGGTGAGCGCCAGGGGACCGACCTCAGCTTCATGCGTGCGGCCCTGAATATTGCTGCCCGTGGCCTTGGCCGCGTTGCGCCGAATCCGGCTGTGGGCTGCGTCATCGTCCATGACGGACATGTGGTGGGGCGCGGCTGGACCCAGCCGGGCGGTCGCCCTCATGCCGAAACCGAGGCACTGGCCAGGGCTGGTGCTGCCGCCCGTGGCGCCACGGCCTATGTGACACTGGAACCCTGTGCCCATCACGGCGTGACCCCGCCCTGTGCCGATGCCCTGGTTGAGGCTGGTATCGCCCGCGTTGTCATCGCCTGCCTTGATACAGACAGCCGCGTTTCCGGGCGCGGTGTTGCCCGTCTCGAAGCAGCGGGAACCAGCGTCACCATAGGGGTGTGCCAGGCCGAGGCGCTGGACCTTAATGCCGGTTTCTTTCTCAGAACGGCCAGCGGGCGGCCTCTGGTCACCCTGAAGACCGCCACAACCCTCGACGGGTTTATCGCCACCCGCACCGGCGAGAGTCGCTGGATCACGGGCGAAGGGGCGCGGGCGCGGGGGCATCTGATGCGGGCCCGCCATGATGCGATCATGGTGGGCGTGGGCACCGTTGCCGCCGACGACCCGGATCTGACCTGTCGTCTGCCTGGCCTTGCTGCCGCCAGTCCGATCCGGATCATTGCCGACGGCCGCCTGCGCACGCCCTTGACCGCGCGTCTGGTGCGCACCGCGCGTGACCATCCCACTTGGATCGTGACAGTGCCGGGCACTGACAAGGCCCGGCTGAAGGCATTGCGTGAATGTGGTCTTGAGGTGATCGAGGTGCCAGCGGATGCCCAGGGCAATCCGGCGCCGGGAGCTGCCCTTGCGGCCCTTGGCCAGCGTGGCCTGACCCGGGTCCTTGTTGAGGGTGGTGGCCGTCTGGCGGCCTCGTTCCTGGCGGAGAATTTGGTCGACCGGATCAGCTGGTTCCGGGCACCGCTGGTGATCGGTGGTGATGGCCGGCCTGCCATCGGCGCTTATGGTATCGATCATCTGGATCTGGCACAGCGTTTTCAGCGTATCTCTCTTGAAGAGGTCGGGGGTGACGCTCTGGAAACCTATGTCGCGAAGGCTTAGAAGAGAGGCCATGTTTACCGGGATCATCACAGACGTCGGACGCGTTGAGCGGATTGAGAAGCGCGGAGATACCCGCTTCGTCATCGCCACCCGTTTCGATACCGCCACGATCGAGATCGGGGCCTCCATCGCTTGCTCTGGCCCTTGCCTGACCGTGGTCGACAAGGGACCGGGCTGGTTCGCCGTTGATGCGTCGGCCGAGACCCTCACCTGCACCAATCTTGGGCGCTGGGAGGTGGGGACGGCCATCAACCTTGAGCGGGCGCTCAAGGTTGGCGACGAACTGGGCGGGCACATTGTCTCTGGCCATGTGGACGGGGTGGCGCGTGTGGTTTCCATCACGCCCGAGGGTGACAGCCAGCGCTGGCTGTTCGAAGCGCCCAAGGCCCTTGCCAAATACATCGCCCCCAAGGGCTCGGTTGCCCTGGAAGGGGCAAGCCTGACGGTTAATGAAGTTGACGGTGCCCGCTTTGGCATCAACCTGATTCCCCATACCCAGGCAAAGACGACGTTCGGCGCGCGGCACCCGGTGACCGGCGCCCCGATGATCGACGTCGACAGCCCCATCAACGTCGAGATCGACGTTCTCGCCCGCTACGTCGCGCGGCTGGCTTCCGGAGACTGATCGTGCCCTACAGGCAGCACCTTTCGCCCATCGAAGACGTCATCGAAGACGCCCGCAACGGCCGCATGTTCATTCTTGTCGATCACGAGGATCGCGAGAACGAGGGGGATCTGGTGATCCCCGCGCAGATGGCGACCCCGGATGCCATCAATTTCATGGCCAAGTTCGGCCGTGGCCTGATCTGCCTGTCGATGACGGCGGAGCGGGTGAACAAGCTGGGCCTGCGCCTGATGGCGCATGACAATGCGTCGCGCCATCAGACTGCCTTCACCGTCTCGATCGAGGCGCGTGAGGGGGTCACCACCGGCATCTCCGCCCATGACCGGGCGCATACCATTGCGGTGGCCATTGACCCCTCCAAGGGGCCGGCAGATCTCGGCTCGCCCGGACATGTCTTCCCGCTGGTTGCCCGCGACGGTGGCGTGCTGGTGCGTGCCGGCCACACCGAAGCGGCTGTGGATATCGCGCGTCTGGCCGGTCTGCTGCCGGCTGGCGTGATCTGCGAGATCATGAATGACGACGGGACCATGGCCCGTCTGCCCGACC
>CANCOY010000032.1 GCA_947379865.1 Acetobacteraceae bacterium | reverse complement strand
CGATCAGCCCGATCATCACCAGCTTCACCAGAAAATCCGCCTGCAGGAACATGCCCCACGGCGTCATGTCGTGCAGGGTCGAGCCAAGCCCAACCGCTGCGATTTCTCCCCCCGGAGCCGGCGTCGTCGGATTCATCGTGCAGGTGCCTTGGCCGGGAGGGGGGCAAGGATGGAGATGACGTGCAAGGCGCACGCAGGCACACTAAGGCCTTGGCCTGTACGGGCAATCTGGGTCATTGTCCCCCCTGAGGGCATAGAGTTTTTATGTATACTACGTTACTATTATCTGGGGATCTGGCCGATGATGTCAAGCCGAAGCATTGGGTTCGACCGTGAATGGGGGCTGGTGTGAGCAAACCTGTGCACGGCGATGCACCGGAATATGGGACTGTGGTGCATGATGTGGCAAGGCTGACGCGCGTCGCCTTTGACCGGCGTATCCGCTCGCTGGGCCTGACGCGGTCGCAATGGTGGGTCGTGGGCAGTCTCTTGCGCATTGATGGACCAACCCAGACCGAGATGGCCGCCTATCTCCACCTCGAGCGCGCCCCCCTTGGCAAGATTGTCGACAAGCTTGAGGCAAATGGCTGGGTCGTCCGCCGCCCGGACCCGCGCGACAAGCGGGTCAACCGGGTGTTCCTGACCAACAAGATCGAGCCCTTTGTGCCAACACTGGTGCTCGCCTCGTGCAACACCTTTGAGGACGCCACCGAAGGGCTGGATGACGCGCGCCGGCTGAAGCTGCTGGCCGAACTCAAGGGCATGAAGCGCAATCTTGCGCGCGCCCTTGGCGACCCGCTTGAACAACGGGTGAAGGGCGGCACCGACTGAGCCTGGTGCACGCCCTCTGTTCCGCTACCCGCGTCAGTTCACAATCTGCCACGACCCATCTGGTTGCAGGCACGCCGTGCCATAGAACGGCTGGCCAGAGCCATTGATGACCGCGTCGCCCTGATATTCCCGACAATAGGGCCGGGGCGCCGGCTGCACATAGACCGGGGGCGGCACATAGACGGGGCGCGGCACATAGATAGGACGTGGCACATAGATCGGTGGCGGATAGGGCGCCGCCCAGCCGGGTGTGATGACAATCCGCCCGCTCCAGTGTCCGCCGTCGCCATCCCAGCCACGGCCACCCCGGTAGGATCGGCGCCAGTCGCCGCCGTCATGGCCATGTCGCTCGTAGTGATCGTGGTTCCAGCCATCACCATAATGGCGCCCGTCGTTCCAGTCAGCGCGGGCCGGCGATGCAAGCCCGATGAGGCTGAGGGCGAAAACCAGGGCAAATATTCCGGCGGGGGTGCGCATGGGTTACTCCTCGGCACGATGGCGGGAAACCGCCTTCAGACAATGCCGACACCCTGAACATGGCCCACCATTATGGCAGGATTCAGGCGCAAGCGTGTCTACCCTGGGGTTCCGTCATCCTTTCGGAACCGCGTCTGGTTTGGGCACGGGGACAAAGGGCAGAATGCCCCGATATCTCACCAGTTCGCCATAGGGTGCGCGGGTGCCGGGCGGCAGGGTTGCCAGCCATATGACATCCTCGGCCGCTTCGTCAGGCTGTTTGGCAATCAGGCGCGGGTCGCGCTCAAGATAGACCCGGGTGGCGTCGGTCACGGTCCAGCCGGGGCAGACGGCGTTGACCAGAATATCCCGGGCCTCGGCCTCGGCGCGCATGTCGTCGGCCACCGCCCGCATCAGCGCCACCTGCCCAACCTTCGAGGGGGCGTTGACCCATGCGGGCCAGCCCTCGGCAGCATCGCTGCCCGCTTCGGCAGCGGTTACATAGTCACTCATGATCCGGTCCACCGCCGCCGCATCGGGGGCTGGATCAAGGAAGCGGGGGTGGAGCGCCGGAGGCAGACTGGCCAGGGTGCCAAAGCCGCTGGCCACCACCACCAACCTGGCGCCATCGCGCAGCAGGGGGCGGAAGGCCTCGATCATGCGGTGCGCGCCCAGATTGTTGGTCTCAATCATGGGCCTTGCATCAAGACGGGCGGGCACGTCCGGGCGTGGGGCATAGGCGCCGTTCAGCAGCAGCACATCAACGCCGCCATGTCGGTCCCGGACATGCTCGGCAAAGGCGGCGATGCTGGCCGGCGAGGCGACGTCCAACTGGTGGAACAGCGGAAGCAGGCCCTCGGCCTCCAGACCCGCCACGGCGGCGCGGCCCAGCGCCTCATCCCGCGCGGTCAGATAGACCTCGCCCGTTCCCTGCCATTCCCGTGCCAGACGACGGACGAGTGCCAGCCCAATGCCGCGGTTGCCGCCGGTGACGATTGCCAGCTTTCCCATGGGTCGCTCCCTTAGCCAATCCCCGGCGATGACCGCATCAGGGGGATCGTTTGTGGTCTCGGTTTCTGCCGGCGTCCTGTCGGGCGGTCTCGAACAGGCGCAGCACAAGCTCTTTCAGGCGGCCTGCCAGGGCAAGCGTTGCCGGCACCCCCGGCAGGGCCTTGAGGCGGTTGAGCAGGATTGTCAGCCGTCGATGGACAAAGGCAAAGGCCGGAATGGTCAGCAGTTTGTCGCGGCTGAGATGATAGAGCCGCTCCACCACCGTGATCTTGACGATTTCGGCCAGAATCAACACGGACAGCCCCGTCCAGGGGCGGTCGGTGGCGATCAGCCAGGCGCCATAGGGCTTCATCGGCTCAAGCCCGATGATGGGGATCAGAAAGATCGCCAGGGTCGGATAGGGGCCAAGCGCCCGCGCCCAAGCTGTGACCGGGCGAAAAACCGGATTGCGCGCAACCAGCCCCACCACCGGTGCCAGCAGGCCAAAGACCAGGGCATCAAAAAGAAAATAGACAATGGCAAAGACAATTCCGGCTGTCCGCAGGACCGGGCGCGCCAGATGGCCCGGAATTCTGCCCCAGGGGAACCGCATCCCAGTCAGCCTGCGCCATGTACCCAGAATCATGGAGCATCTTCGGACCCGGGGCGCCACGACGCAATGCCGGCAGATGCCCTATCGACCGCCAGCGTCTTCATGCTTGCGCCCCCCGTCGCCTGCCGTTAAGTGCCTGCACGCCCACAAGGAGATGAAGATGACGCACGATCCGGCAGAGGTTGCGGCAGAGCTTGCCACGGTGCGGGATTTCCTGCGCCATGCCGTCAGCCGCTTCAATGCGGCGGGGCTGGTCTATGGCCATGGCACCGGCAATGCCTTTGACGAGGCGGCGTTCATCGTGCTGGAGGGCCTGCGCCTGCCCATCGACCAATTGGAGCCCTATCTGGATGCGCGCCTGCTGCCGGCAGAGCGCCTGCATCTGGCGGGCCTGATCCACGCCCGGGTGGCCACCCGCAAGCCCGCCTCCTATCTGGTGCAGCGCGCCTATATCCGGGGTATTCCCTTTTATGTGGACGAGCGGGTGATCGTGCCGCGCTCCTATATTGGCGAACTTCTGTTCACCGATTTCGCCGATCCTGAAACCTCTCCCGTGGGCGATGCGGACGAGGTGGGGGCGGTGCTGGACCTCTGCACCGGCTCTGGCTGCCTCGCCGTGCTGGCGGCCCTGTCGTTTCCCAATGCGGAGGTCGATGCGGTGGACCTCTCCCCCGGTGCCCTTGAGGTGGCCCGCCGCAATGTGGCCGAGTTCGAGATGGACGATCGCATCACCCTGCACGGCGGAGATCTCTTTGGCCCTCTGGTGGGCCGCCGCTATGACCTTATCCTCACCAACCCGCCCTATGTGGATGCAGAGGCCATGGCGGCCCTGCCCCCCGAATATGCGGCGGAACCCGCCATGGCGCTGGGCTCTGGCGAGGACGGGCTCGACATCGTGCGGCGCATTCTGGCGGAGGCCGGCGCCCATCTGAACCCTGGCGGCGGCCTTCTGTGTGAGATCGGCACGGGCCGGGAGTTGCTGGAGGCGGAATATCCCGACCTGCCGTTCCTCTGGATCGACACAGAAGAGAGTGAGGCCGAGGTCTTCTGGCTGCCAGCCGATGCCCTAGGCTGAGCCCTGCCCGGGCTTGCGTTGTCGCAAGGGGGTGCGGCGCATCAGACCCGATCCCTTTGGCGGCGCGCCCTTGGTTGCCGATACCATGGGCTGCCGCCTGGTCTCGCCCTTGAGCTTGGCGTCGATCTCGTCGAGCTTGCGTTTCTGCAGGTTCGACAAGGGTTCCCCCGGCCGGCCGAGGGAGGGGTCGCGGAAGGCGGCGCCATAAGTGTCGAGGCGGGTCTCCACGCTGCCCAGATAGTCGGCCTCCCACTCGGACAGGCGTGCCTCCTCAGGCGCTGCCTCAGCCTCGGTGCGGGCGCGCTCGATCCGGCGCAACACCTTGCGCAGCTTGCCCTTGGAGACCGTGGGTGGCGCCATCCTCTCTCCCTTTTGATTAGGGTGTCAGCACCATCTTCAGGGCGCCGGCGCGGCGTGCGTCAAACAGTTGATAGGCCTCTGCCCCCTGTGACAAGGGCATTTCATGGGTCACAAAGCGTTCCGGGTGCAGGCGGCCAGCCTGGATCAGGGGCACCAGTTCCGGCCAGTGCTCTGGCACGGAACAGGTGCCAATGCGGAAGGTCAGGCTCTTCATGAAGGCAAGGCCCATGGGGAAGGAAAAATCCCTGCTCTGGTTGACGCCCACGACTGAGACGGTGCCCTGGCGGCCCACCAGCTTCATGGCCAGCGTAATGGTGGCATCCGCCCCCACGGCCTCGACAGCACAATCCGCCAGCCGGCCACGGGTGGCGGCGCGCACTTCCTCCACCGCTGTCGCCGGGTCAAGGGCGATGGCGCCAAGGCCGGCCGCAATGGCGCGGCGTTCCGGCACCAGATCAACGGCGAAAACCCGCGCGGCGCCCAGCACAAAGGCCGCCTCCACCGCCATCAGCCCGATGGGGCCAAGGCCGACCACGGCCACGTCCTGGCCGGGGCCGATGCCGGCATTCTTGCAGCCAAAATAGGCGGTAGGCAGATTGTCCGTCAGCATCAGGGCCTGATCGGGCGAGATCCCTTCGGGAATCACCCAGGCGTTGGTGTCGGCGGCGGGCACGCGGATGCCTTCGGCCTGGCAGCCCTCCAGTGCATGGCTCAGCCCATAGCAGCCAGCGGCATTGTTGGCGCAGCGGTTGACGTTGCCGGCCAGGCACGAGGCACAGGCGCCACAGCCCACGGCGGCCGACAGCATCACCTTGTCGCCCACCTTCAGGCGGCGCACGCCCCGGCCGATTTCCACCACCTCGCCAATGGCTTCGTGGCCAACACAAAAGCCCAGGTCCCGGCTGAACCCCTCGCCATGGTAGATGTGCAGGTCGCTGCCGCAGATGCCGCAACGCTCCATCCGCACAATGGCGTCGCGATCATCCATCAGCATAGGGTCGGCGAAGGTCTCATAAGCGATGTCGCGCGGGCCCTTGTAGAGAAGTGCCTTCATGGGTCTCAGCTCCTGGGCAGGCCGCCGACACGGGCGCCGTCGAGATAGATGTGCTGGCCGGTAACATAGCTGTTGGCCGGCGAGCAGAGAAAGGCCACCACATTGGCCACTTCCTCGGCCGAGCAGACATGGCCAAAGGGCATTACCGCATCGAGTTCACCGATGGCGCCCACACCGGCCGTTGCCTTGGCCAGCCGCTCGCCCATGTCGGTCACGGTCAGGCCGGGGCCAACGACGTTGACGTAGATGGGCTTGTTGTTGACTTCTTTCGCCAGGGTATCGCCCAGCGCCTCGATGGCGGCCTTGGCCATGTTGTAGGGGGCGCCAAAGGGCTGCAGCTGCCGGGCGGCGATGCTGGAGATCATGATGATGTCGCCACGGGGCGCCCGCATCATGTGGGGCAGCACCAGATGGCTCAGGTTGAAGGCGCCAAAGGCGTGGGTGGCAACCACGCGAACAATTTCCGACGGGTCGGTTTCGGCCACGGAGCGGCCCCGGCTGGCGATGCCGGCGTTGTTCACCAAGAGGTCGATGGTGCCGAAATCCGCCACGGCCTGGTCCACCATGGCCCGGCAGGCGGCGATATCGTCCACCGAGGCGGCATAGGCGCGGGCCTTGCGGCCCAGTGCCGCGATCTCTGCCACGATCTCGGCAGCGGCGTCGGCCTCGCGGCGATAGTTGATGGCGACATCGGCCCCATCCTGCGCCAGTTTCAGCGCAATCGCCCGCCCGATGCCCCGGCTGCCGCCGCTGACCAGCGCGACCCGACCTTCCAATGGCTTGCCCATGTCGTTTCCTTCCCGTGTTTCACCTCGCTCCCCGTGTATCAGCCAAGGCGTCAGGAATCCATGCCGGCGGCACTCAACGGAGGATTGACCACGGCCCCCCGTCCCGGGGCACAATCAACCCGAGGTCGCACCCCGTGCGACGCCCCATGACGGACGCCGGCCACCCCACCTTGCCAGGGCGGGGGAGAGCGGGCGCCACCCCGGAGGAACACCCATGACCCAAGCCGCACAAACCTGGCCCGCCGCCACCATCGAAGAGACCCGCGCGACCCTGAGCGCCCCGGGCATGCCCTTCGAGATGGAGACTGTCGAGGTGCGGGGGATCCCCACCCGGGTCTACAAGCAGGCCGTGCCCCATCTGCGCGCCATCTTTGACATGACGACCCAGTGGGGTGAGCGCGAATTTCTGGTCTATGAAGGCGACCGGCTGACCTATGGCGCCTTCCACCGCGCTGCGTCGGCCCTGGGGCAGATATTCGTTGAGCGCTTTGGCGTGGCCCGGGGCGACCGGGTGGCTGTGATCATGCGCAATTACCCCGAATGGCCGCTTGCCTTCTGGGCGGCGGCGGCCATTGGCGCGGTGGTGGTGCCCATCAATGCCTGGGGCACGGGGCCGGATCTGGAATATGCGCTGGCAGATTCGGGCGCCCGTGTGGTTGTGGTGGACGGCGAGCGGCTGGAACGGCTGATCCCCCATCTCGGCAATCTCGACCTTGCGGCCGTGGTGGCGGTTCGTACGCCGCGCAATCTGCTGGGGCCGGCGCTGGCCCTTGATGATCTGATTGGGCCGCTGGCCAGCTGGGCCAGCCTGCCAGAAGGTAATCTGCCTGATCCCAATCTCCACCCGGACGATGACGCCACGATCCTCTATACCTCCGGCACCACGGGCAAGCCCAAGGGCGCGCTTGGCACCCACCGCAATGTGATGTCGAACCTGATTTCCATCACCTTTGGTGCGATGCGTGCCCTGGTGCGCCGGGGTGAGGCCCTGCCGGTGGCGGATCCCGCTGCGCCCCAGCGCACCAACCTGCTGCCCGTACCGTTCTTCCATGTCACCGGCTGCCATTCCATGATGATCCCCACCATGGCAACGGGCACCCGCCTGATCCTGATGCACAAGTGGAATGCCGAACACGCCCTGGAACTGGTCGAGCGCGAGCGCATCAACGGCTTTGTCGGTGTGCCCAGCATGGTCTGGCAGGTCATCGAATCCCCCGACTTTGCCACCCGCGACATCAGCAGCCTTGATTCCATTGGCTATGGCGGCGCTGCGGCGGCGCCGGAGTTGACCCGCAAGGTGCGCGAACTCTTCCCCAGCGTCTGGCCGGGGCAGGGCTATGGCCTTACTGAAACCTCATCGGTTTCCACCGCCAACAGCGCGGAAGACTATCTGGCAAGGCCGGAAAGCGTCGGCATTGCCGTGCCCGTCTGCGATCTGCGGGTGGTCGATGCCGAGGGCCGCGATGTGGCCACGGGCGAGATCGGCGAACTGCTGATTAAAGGTCCCAATGTCATCAAGGCCTATTGGAACAAGCCAGATGCCACCGCCAAGGCCATTGTGGATGGCTGGTTCCATTCAGGCGACATCGTGCGCATGGACGAGGATGGCTTTGTCTATCTCCTCGACCGCGCCAAGGACATGGTGATCCGTGGCGGCGAGAATATCTATTCGGTGGAGATCGAAGACGTGCTCTTTGCCCATCCCGCCGTGGTTGACGCCGCCATCGTCGGCATTCCCCACCGCGTGCTGGGCGAGGAAGTGGGTGCCGTGGTCCAGGTGAAGCCAGGCGTGGCCGTGAGTGAGGCAGAGTTGCGCAGCCACGTCGCCCAACGCCTCGCCTCCTACAAGGTGCCGGTGCGCATCGACATCCGCACAGTGGAACTGCCCAAGAACGCCAATGGCAAAACCCTTAAGAACATCCTGCGCGAAGAAATCCAGGCCCTTGCCCCGGCGAACGGGGGGTAAGGCCCAGAGATTGTTTGCCCGTCAGCCTCGCATGGGGCTATAATAAGTCCCATGCGAGGAGGTCGCGACGATGGTTAAATCTGCACGCAAGGATGAGCCTTTTTCCCTTGATCCGGTTGGCAATTCGACCATGGGTTTTGTCCTCAAGGTTCGCGAGGGATTGCCCCTAAAGTCCCTTGCCCAGCTTTCTGCGCATGTTGCGCCCGACGACAGCAGCTTCAAGTATCGCATCGTCAAGAAGGCAACCTTTGCGCGCCGAAAGAATGCTGGGCAGCCCCTTAGCCAGATAGAAAGTGAACTGGTGGTGCGGATCGGCAGGCTCTGGTCAATCGGGCTTGAAATCTTTGACGATGAGGAGGCTACGCGCACTTTCATCACACGTCCCCATCCCATGCTGGCGGGGGAAAGCCCTCTCGATGTTGCCTTGTCCGGTGAAGCGGGAGCCAGGCTTGTTGAGAACATTCTCGGTCGCCTGCTTTATGGAAGTGCTGCTTGACTGCCCAAGGCCTTCCTCACGCATTGCTTGCCTACCGGATTGGTGATCCGACTGGCCGATACCCGATTTATGATCCAACGGGGGCACAACTATTCCCCGGGCGGTGGAACACCGCAGCAGCGCCTATAATTTACGCGTCGCGCCATCTCTCCACTGCGATGCTGGAGATGCTGGCGCATGGAAACGGCCAAATCCCGGCGCGACAGCACTTCATCGAGATCAGCATTCCCGCAGGCGTCACCTATGAGGTTTTCTCGGCGGACCATCATCCTGACTGGCATCGAGAAGACACGGTAGTTGCCTCGGCATTTGGGGCAGCATGGTATGATCAGATGCGGTCGGCGGTGCTCTTTGTGCCAAGCCTTGTTGCCCGTATCGAACAAAATGTCCTTATCAACCCGAAGCACCCGGACGCCGCCCGGATACGTCCCGGCCTGCATCAGCCGCTCTGGTGGGACAAGCGGCTTTTTATCTCTTGATGGCAACGTCTGATGGACCCCGCCTTGCGCCGTGCGCCGGGCGGCTTAGGATGCCGGGCAAAGCGCCAATGAGATGCAGGGAAGGAAACCGGGGCCATGAATTTTGATTTCTCGGACGAACAGAAAGAACTGAAGGACCAGGCGCGGCGCTTTCTGGATGCGCGCTCCACGCCAAAGGCGGTTCGGGTGATCCTTGAAGGCGCCGAGCCCTATGACCGCGCCCTGTGGCAGGGACTGGCCGAGATGGGCTTTCTGGGTATTGCGATCCCCGAGGAATATGGCGGCGTTGGCGCCGGCTATCTTGAGCTTTGTGCGCTGGCTGAGGAAATGGGCCGGGCGCTTGCCCCCGTGCCGTTCTCGTCCACCGTCTTCCTTGCCGCAGAGTTCCTTAAGGCGGCTGGCAGCGATGCCCAGAAAAAGGCCTGGCTGCCGCGCATTGCCGCTGGCGAGGCGATTGGCGCCCTGGCCGTGGCCGAGGGCACTGGCCGGCTCACGCCCAAGTCGATCAAGGCCTCGTTCGTTTCCGGTCGGCTGACCGGTGTCAAGTCCATCGTGCTGGATGGCGACGTGGCAGATTTCGTGATTGTGGCCGCCCGCAATGGCAGCGGCGAGGGGGAGCGCGGCATCGGCCTCTACCTCGTTGACATGAAGGGGCCGGGCATCACCCGTTCTCCCCTCAAGACCATCGACCCCAGCCGCAGCCAGGCAAAGCTCAGCTTCGATGGCGCTGCCGCCGAACCGCTGGGTGCCGCTTCCGAGGGCTGGACCATCCTGACGGAAGTGCTCGACCGCGCCGCCGTGCTGACCGCCTTTGAACAGATCGGCGGCGCCGACCGGGCGCTGGAGATGGGGCGCGATTATGCCCTGGGCCGTTTTGCCTTCGGCCGGCCCATCGGCACCTTCCAGGCCATCAAGCACATGCTGGCCGACATGTATGTGTCGGCAACCCTGGCGCGCTCCAACGCTTATTGGGGCGCCTGGGCGCTGGCCACGGGCGCAGCGGAACTGCCGGTGGCGGCGGCCTCTGCCCGGGTCAGTGCCATCCAGGCCTATCAGCACTGCGCCAAGAACAATATCCAGGTGCACGGCGGCATGGGCTTTACCTGGGAATTTGATTGCCACCTTCACTATCGCCGCGCCAATCTGCTCGCACTATCTCTGGGTAGCCTTTCCGAATGGGAAGACCGCCTGATCGACACCATGCGCAAGCGCAACGCCGCCTGACCCACCAACCGGATACTTTGAGCAGGAGCATTCGATGAATTTCGACGATACCCCAGAAGAAGCCCGGTTCCGGCAGGAAGTCCGCACCTGGCTTGCGGCCAATGCGCCCAAGCACCTGGCGCCCGAACTGGCCAATTCCAGCTTTGGCAATGTGGCGCTGCGCAGCGTTGACATCGTGGAGGCCTCAAGGGCCTGGCAGAAGAAGAAGTTTGAGGCCGGCTGGGCCTGCCTGCATTGGCCCAAGGAATACGGCGGCCGGGGCGTTACCCCCATCGAGCGCGTGATCTGGTCGCAGGAAGAGGGCCTGTTTGCCCAGCTCTCGTTCCTCTTCACCATTGGCCACGGCATGTGCGGCCCCACCCTGATGGCCTATGCCAGCGAAGAACAGAAGCGCAGCCTGCTGCCCCGCATGGCGTCGGGCGAGCAGATCTGGTGCCAGCTCTTCTCCGAGCCCGCTGGTGGTTCCGACCTCGCCGGCCTGCGCACCAAGGCAGAGCGTGATGGCGATGACTGGGTCATCAATGGCCAGAAGATCTGGACCTCGGGCGCGCATTATTCCGATTACGGCATCCTGATCACCCGCACCGATCCGAACGTGGCCAAGCACAAGGGCCTGACCATGTTCTTCCTCGACATGCGCAGCCCCGGTGTCGAGATCCGGCCGATCAAGCAGGCCAATGGCGCCTCTGGCTTCAACGAGGTCTATTTCACCGATGTCCGCATCCCCGACGCCCAGCGCCTGGGCAAGGTGGGCGAGGGCTGGCAGGTGTCGCTGACGACCCTGATGAACGAGCGTCTGTCCATCGGCGCCGGCATGCCCACGGGCTTCCCGGAACTGTTCGACTATGCCAGCAACCTCGAGACCGCCGATGGCCTCGCCATCGAGGACCAGTCTGTGCGCTCCAAGCTGGCACAGTGGGCGGTGAAGACCACGGGCCTGAAGTATACCGGCATGCGCGCCATTTCCGCCCTCTCACGCGGTGAGATCCCGGGGCCAGAGAACTCCATTGGCAAGCTGGTGGCCGGTGCCACCATGCAGGAAATCGCGATGTTCGCCCTCGACCTGCAGGGCCGGGCAGGCGCCATCAATGATGACGACGCAGGGGCGGCTTCGCGCTTCCAGGCCATGCTGCTGCGCTCGCCCGCCACCCGGGTTGAGGGCGGCACGGACGAAATCCTGCGCAACATCATTGCCGAGCGTGTGCTGGGCCTACCGGCCGACATCCGTGTCGACAAGGATGTGCCCTTCAACAAGATTCCCACCGCCGCCACGCGCGGCTAGGACCGGTCTCAGCCTCCACTGAATACCCCTCTCCCGCCTGGCGGGGGAGGGGTGTTTCAGGTTACAGCGTTCATCAGGTCGGAAATGACGCGGCCCAGCTGGTTCAGCGTGCCGCACTCTGCCACCACATGGCAGTAGGGCGCATAGCGGGCCATGTCGGAATCACCCGTGCCCCAGGTCACCCGGTATTCCGGGTTCAGCCAGATCACCCGCTTGGCGCGTTCGCCAATCCGCCGCAGCACATCGGTGCGCGGGTCGGAATAATTGCCCCGGGCGTCCCCCAGGATCAGCACCGTGGTGCGGTTGGTGATGGCATCCATCCAGCCCGTCTCGAAATCGACCAGGGACTGTCCGTAGTCGGACGATCCATAGCCAACCTTGCGCAGGATCTCGGTCACCGCCTCGTCGGCCGGCTTGCCTTCCACAATGTCGCTCACTTCCACCATCTCGCCGGCAAAGGCGAAAGAGCGGATGTCGGTCAGCACGTCGGACAGGGCATAGAGAAACGTCAGCAGGAATTCCGAGACAGCGGCGACGGAACCTGACACATCGCACAGCACCACCAGCCTTGGCCGGTCGAGCTTTTTCTGCTTCCAGATGGTGACGAACGGCACCCCGCCCCAGCCGGCATTGCGGCGGATGGTGCGCCTGGTATCAAGCTGGCCACGGTTGCGGCGCTTGCGCTGGCGGGCATGGCGATCACGCAGGCGGCGGGCCATGTCGCGCACCAGCCGACGCATGCGCTCAAGGTCGCGGCGGTCGATCTGGCTCATGCGGATGTTGGAGAGCACATCCTCGCGCAGGCGCTCGCCAGCGGCGCGGGCATAGAGCGTCAGGTCCTGTTCCACCCGGGCACGCACCTGGCCACGCAGGGCAGCCAGCGCCTGGCGCAGGGCCTCGCCACCGCCTGCGCCGCCACCATCACGGCCACCACCACCCCGGGCCTCGGCCCGCTGGTCGAGGGAGGCGATGTCGGCCTCCAGCCGTTCCAGCCCCATGCGCTCCAGCATGCGGCGCGAGAAGAGGCCGGCCTGGGTGAAGATGCGGATGTTGGAAAGCCCCGTGGCCGCCGCCGCTGCCTCGATCGCCTGGGCAAGGGCGGCGCGGTCGCCTGCCATCAGGGACTGGGCAAGGTCGCCAAGCTCGGGCGAGGCCTCGCCCGCTGTCTCCTGATCAGGTGGTGTTTCCTCTGGTGGTGCTGGTGGTTCTTCCGGGGGCGGCACATCGGGCGGGCGGCTGAAGAACAGGTCGAAGCAGTCCGACAGGCGTTCCTTCTCAGCCGCCGACTTGGCAAGCGCCAGGGACAGCACGTCCTTCAGCGCCGCCCGGTCGTCATAGCCCACAGCCTCGACGGCGCGCAGGGCATCCATGGTCTCGGCTGGCGAGATGCGCACGCCCGCCTCCCGGGCGGCGCGCACAAAGGCAAGAAGGGGGGCGTTCATCGCCTCAGCCCGGCAACGGCGCCTCGCGCCGCACCTTGCCCAGCAGGTCCATGGTCTGGCCCATGGCCAGTTGCATATCGGCCTCGTACTTCAGCAGCACGTTCAGGGTTTCGCGCACCAGATCGGCTTCAAGCTCGGTTGCGTGCAGCAGCACGAGCGCGCGGGCCCAGTCGATGGTCTCGCTGACCGAGGGCAGCTTCTTGAGGTCGAGGGTGCGCAGGTGATGCACGAAATGCACGATCTGGCGGCGCAGGGAGGGGGCTACCCCCGGCACCCGCGTCTCGACGATGCGCGCCTCAAGCTTCGGTTCGGGAAAGCCGATGTGCAGGTGCAGGCAGCGCCGCTTCAGGGCATCGCCCAGATCGCGCACGGCGTTGGACGTAAGAAACACTAGCGGTGGCACGATGGCCGAGACGCGGCCGATTTCAGGAATGCTGACCTGATAGTCCGACAGGATTTCCAGGAGGAAGGCCTCGAACTCGGGGTCTGCCTTGTCGATCTCGTCGATCAGCAGCACGCAGCCCTTGGGGCGGCGCAGGGCATGCAGCAAAGGGCGCGGCTCGAGGAAAGGTTCGGAATAGAAGACATCGCCAAAGGCGTGCAGACGCTCCAGCGCATCGGCCAGGGTCTGGGTGGTGCCCAGCACTTCGCCGATCTTGTCCTTGAGGATCTGGGTGTAGAGCAACTGCTTGCCGTACTTCCACTCATAGAGCGCCTTGGATTCGTCGAGGCCCTCGTAGCACTGCATGCGGATCAGTTCGAGGCCGGTCCAACTGGCCACCGCCTTGGCGAGTTCGGTCTTGCCCACACCCGCCGGGCCTTCCACCAGGATCGGCTTTTCCAGCCGCTGCGCCAGATGAACGGCGGTGGCGATCTGGCGGTTGGCGATATAGCCGGCATTGGCCAGGCCAGTTTCAACTGCATCGATGGCGAGGGCAGCGGGGGAGGGAGCTGAGTTCATGAGGCGTCTGTTCCGAGCAAGGTGCGGCCGAGTGCAGCCTGCCGCGCAAGCCGCGGACCACGCGCGACCCCAAGCAGGGCGCCGAGATCCCCGACGACGCGCTCAATAGCATCGCCGGCCCCTGCACGGTAGGTCTCGCTGGCCTTGATCCGTTCAAGGATTGATGTGGCCACCAGGCGCGTGCCGATCAGGGTGGCGCCAGCGGCCCGCAGGCGGCCTGCGTCAACCGCCCCTGCCACGGCCTCGGCACCGGCCTGCACCAGGGCCACCTCGGCCTTCAGGCCGCCAAGAAACAATGCCGCTTCCTCGTGGCTGTCGGGATCTGTGGTTGTCTGCCTGCCAAGGGCGCGCACCAGCCAGTCCAGCGCGCCGCCCAGGCTCGACATGCCCACGCCGTCTTCCACATCGCGAAAGGGCAGGGCCATGGCGTCATAGGCGCGGCCCTCTGGCCCCAGGCGGGAACTGGCGGGCACCTGCACCCCGTCCAGCACGACGCCGCAATGGCCTGATGGCAGCAGGATCTGCCGCATTTCCGGCATTTCCTTCAGGCTCAGGCCCGCGCTGTTTCGCGGCACCAGGAAGGCGCCATAGCGTTTGCGCCCCTCTTCCTCAGAGGTGATCGCCAGCACGATGAACAGGCTGGCGATGGGGCCATTGGTGGCCCAGGCCTTTTCGCCCGTCAGGGTAATGGTGTCGCCATTGGCCACGGCCCTTGTCTGCAACAGCTTGGGGTGGGCGCCGGCACCGGGTTCAGAGATGCCGATGGCAGGAGCCACCTCACCTGAGGCCAGACGCGGCAGCCATTCCGCCTGCTGCGCCTCGGTGCCAAAGCCCGCGATGAAAAACCGCGCGGTCAATTGGCGTCCGGCCCACGAGGTGGCCAGGCCCGGCAGGCCGGTGGCTCCAACCAAAGCGGCTTCGGTTGCGGCAATGGCGCCATAGCCACCATCATCCCCATAGGGGGCCGGGATGCCTACGCGAAACAGGCCGGCCTCAGCCATGCCACCAAAGGGGTCTGTCAGGAAATCCCCCTGTCCGGCAGCCACACGCTCTGCAGCCCAGGCAGCGGCCCTGGCCGCAAAAGAACGCTCTGTCATGCCTACCCCCGCCCGACAAAGGGCATTTTCGTTGCCATGATGGTCATCGACAGCACATTGGCCGACAGCGGCAGGGCGGCCATATGGGCGACGGCATCGGCCACATGGGCCAGGTCCATGGTGGGCTCCGGCTTGCGGGTGCCGTCGGCCTGGGGCACGCCCGTGGCCATGGCGGCGGTCATCTCGGTCGCGGCATTGCCGATATCGATCTGGCCACAGGCAATGTCGAACGGTCGGCCATCAAGGGCGGTCGCCTTGGTCAGGCCGGTGATGGCGTGCTTGGTGGCGGTATAGGGGGCCGAAAAGGGGCGCGGCACATGGGCCGAGATCGACCCGTTGTTGATGATCCGGCCGCCTTGGGGCTGCTGGGCCTTCATGGCGCGAAAGGCTTCCTGGGTGCAGAGAAAGGCGCCGGTCAGATTGGCGCCCACAGTCGCCTGCCAGGCGGCAAAGGGAATGTCTTCCAGCGGCATGGGCGGCGTGCCGGTGCCGGCATTGTTGAACAGCAGGTCAACCCGGCCAAAGGCGGCGAGGGTGGCGGCAAACAGGGCCTTGACCGAAGCGGGGTCGCCCACGTCGGTGGGGACGGCAATCACCAGCGCCCCGATGGTGCGCACATGGATGGCGGTCTCCTGAAGCCTGTCCTCGCGCCGACCGGCGAGTGCCAGGCTCCATCCGTCCTCGGCCAGTCGCAGGGCGACTGCACGTCCAATGCCGCTGCCCGCGCCGGTGATCACTGCCGCCTTCATGATGCCACTCCTCAAAGAGGGGGGCAGAGTGCCGGATGCAGGCCCCAGCGTCGAGATGCCGGGTGGAAAGCCCCGTCCTACTCGTTCGAAAGGATCATGGAACGCACCTGCGGATAGATCTGGCCGGCCCATCGCGAACCACTGAACACGCCATAATGGCCAACGCCTGTCTGCAGGTGGTGGCGCTTGCGATAGGGGCGAATGCCGCTGCACAGATCATGGGCGGCGCTGGTCTGACCAACCGAGCAGATGTCGTCGCGCTCCCCCTCAACCGTCAACAAGGCGGTGCGCTTGATGGCGGCGGGTTCCACCTTCATGCCGCGATAGGTCAGTTCGCCAAGGGGCAGGGCATGCTCCTGGAAAACGAGACTGACCGTTTCCAGATAGAATTCCGCCGTCAGATCCAGAACGGCGAAATACTCATCGTAGAAGGTCTTGATCGAGTCAGCCTTGGCGGTGTCGCCCTTGGCAATGTGATCGTAAAGATCACGGTGCGCCTTCACATGGCGGTCCTTGTTCATGTTCATGAACGCCAGAAGCTGGACAAAGCCGGGATAGACCCGCCGGCCGACGCCCCGGAAGCCCAGGGGAACGGCCGTGATCAGCTTCTTTTCGAACCAGTCGATGGGGTTGGTCTTGGCGAGGTCGTTGACCACGCTCGGGTTGATGCGGGTATCGATGGGCCCGGCCATCAGGGTCATGGAGGCTGGCGCGGCCGGATTGTTGGTCTGGGCCATGACCGCCACCGCCGCCAGGGCATGGGCACAGGGCTGGCAGACCGCCAGCAGGTGCGATCCCTCGCCCATCACCTCCAGAAAGCGGATGACATGGTCGATGTACTCGTCAAAGCCAAAGCGCCCGGCCTCAAGGGGAACGTCGCGCGCATTGTGCCAGTCGGTGATGTAAACGTCGTGATCAGGCAGCAGCACCTCGACCGTATTGCGAAGCAGGGTGGCAAAATGGCCAGACAGCGGCGCCACCACCAAAACCCTTGGCTGGGGGCCAACCCCGACCTTGGCAAAGCGCAGCAAGGTGCCGAAGGGGGTGGTGTAGGCTGCTTCCTCCACAACCGCGCGTGCCTGTCCCTCAACCATCACCTGGTTGATTCGAAAGCTGGGGCGGGTGTGGGTCAGGCGCGCCCGGGCGGTAAGTTCCAGTGTTGCGGCGACGCGCCGCACGCTGTTGGTTTCTGCCAGCCAGTCAGGCGGGACCCGCAACCATTCCCGCGTCGCGGCGGCGATTCCGCGCACCGGAGCCAGCAGATCCATCTGAGTTTGATAGGCTTGGTAAAACATCGCCCGACCTCGAAAACCCACCTGCCCTGGCCGTGGCTCAAGGCCGATCGTCCTGCAGTGCAAAAACTCTAGTGCAAAATTTTGTGCAGTGCGACATGATTCATGTCGGGAAAGTGACGCGACCAGGGGGCGGAAAAAAATGACACGGGCAACGTTGACCATCAGCAGCCGAAACTACTCGTCCTGGTCGCTGCGGGGCTGGCTTTTGTGCCGCATGGCCGGGATCGATTTCGAGGAGGTCTTGCTGCCAAGCGACGACCCCGATGCCCGGGCGGAATTGCTGCATCTGGCACCGTCATTCCTGGTGCCGCGCCTGACCCACGAGGGGGCAACGGTCTGGAGCACGCTGGCCATCGCCGAATATCTGAATGAGGTGGCGCCCAAAGCTGGCCTTTATCCCACGGATCCCGTGGCGCGCGCGCACTGCCGCTCGGTAGCGGGCGAGATGCACTCAGGTTTTGCCAATCTGCGGGCCGCGCTGCCCATGAATCTCAAGTCACGCCATCCCGGCTTCAAGGTCTGGGCAGGGGCGAAGGCAGATGTGGACCGTGTTTCGGCACTCTGGCGCGAATGCCTTGAGCGCCATGGCGGCCCGTTTCTTTTTGGCAAGCAGCCCACCGTGGCCGATGCACTCTATGCGCCCGTCGCCACCCGCTTTGTTACCTATGAGGTGGCATTGGAGCCGGCTGCCGCGGCCTATCGCGATCACATCATGGCCTGGTCCCTCCTTGGCGACTGGATTGCCGCCGCCAAGGCGGAACCAGACGATATCGATGAACTCGACGTCGAGTTCTGATCGAGTGGTTCAGGAACCGGGCTTGCGCTGCGCCCGCTGAAAGGCCCGGTCTGCCTTTTCCTCAGCCGAGGCGGCTGCGGTGGCAGAGCGGCTCGCCGAATCGGCTGAACGGCTTGCCGCATCGGCCGAGGCCCTGGCTGAGGCTTCGGCGACACTGGCGGCAGTATGGGCGTCGGCAGCTTCCTGGCGCGCCCGCTGAAGCTCTGCGCGGTCGTTTTCCGACAGCCCGCTGCGGCAGGCGCCGAGCAGCAACAGACAGCCAACAAGGGCAATGGCGAGACGTGCGTGGGTCATCGGGTCCTCCGGATCTGGGGTGACCAGAAAACGCGCGGGTGGCCGCTTGATCCCCGGCAAACGCGGCCAGACCTCCACAAGGCTTAATCCATGATCTGGGTGGGCAGGCCATTGGCGGCGCGCAGGGCGCCAAGCAGGCGTGGCCACGACAGGCGCAGCCATTCCTCCCCCGCAGTGTCCAGTGCGGTGGCGGCAACAGCGGCGAGCGTGGGGAGTGGCGCCAGATCGGGGCCTGCCGCCCCATGGACCTCAATCCACAGCCCGCCGTCGGCCCAGCCGAACTTCACCGGTTCGTCAATCACGGTTACGGGCGTTCCCACGGCAATGCGCGGGAACAAGGCTGCAATATCGCGGGGATAAAGGCGAAAGCAGCCATGGCTGACCCGCCGCCCGACGCCATAGGGCTTGTTGGTGCCATGGATCGCCACCGCTGCCCAGCCGGTATCAAGGGCAAAGTCGCCAAGGGGGTTTTCGGGGCCGGGAGCTATTGTAGCCGGCAGGTCTGGCGCCTCGGCCCGCACAGAGGGGGGCGGTGTCCATATGGGATGAACCCGCTTTGCCACGACCCGGCTGGTGCCGCGCACATTGCCTGCTTCCTCGGTGCCGATGCCCACGGGAAAACTCTCTGGCGGGCCGTGATCGGGAAACCAGTAGAGCCGCAGTTCCGCCAGATTGACCACCAGTCCGCGCCGCGTGCCCGGCGGCAGAATGTGTCGTGTGGGCACGCTCAGGTGGCGCCCGGGCTCCGGCATCCAGGGGTCCGTGCCCGGATTGGCCGCCAGCAGTTCGGCAAAACCGACGCCGGTCGCCACGGCAATATCCATCAGCGTGTCATCGGCCGTGGTGAGGTGAACCGTCGCCAGGCCAATGAAATCATCGCCCTGTGCAGTGGCACCCCCAAGAGCGGCACTGACAGAAACCGAGACGAGCAGGGCGCAAAGGCCTGCCGCGATCAGTCCTCGCGCCGCCATTCCACGCGCACGAAATAACCATCCTCGTCGAAGTGCATGTCGAGGACACCGTCATAGGCACGCTTCAGGGCCTCGCCAATGCGGCGGGGCAGGTGGATGTCAGTGGTGGTGATCTCGATACGGCCCGGCTGGGTGCTGATCTCCATGATGCGGTTCATGGGATGTTCGGGCTTCTCGGCAGCCTCGCAGTGGCGGGCGATGTTGCAGAGTTCCTCTTCCCGGCCGGCAAGGAAGCCACCGCCAATTTCCACGATCCCCGCCGGAAAAGCGTCGGCTGTACGCTGGCAGGCGGGGCAGGGGGCCTCGCCCACGGGCGCCGCCGTTTCCTGCCATGACCAGCGGCCGGCATCGAAGACGGCGCCGCATGTGGGGCAGGCGGTGCCTTTGCCGGGCTTGGTGGTTGCCTTGTAGGGATCGTTGAGATGGTCGAGCTGGGCGCGCCCGGCAATGCGCCGGCCACGCGGATGGCCCGATGCCGGATCCTCTGCATGTTTCATGATTTCTGCCTCTCCGCCCGCCTCGGGGTCCTGTCTTCCTTTCCAACACGCGTCCGCGCGCCGCGTGCTCAGTTTTGTGCGGATTTTTCTCGCGCTGATGCGTTTGCCAGTGGCGGGCGGTACCGCGTCTGGAAAGGCGGGTGGCTATGGCGACAGGACGGGGGGCGGCTGCGGCCCAGGTCGCGGCCGACAGCGACATGCAGGCCGAGGTCATGGCATTCCTTGCCAGTGGGCGCGCCTTTGGCGTGGGACCGGAGTCCGTCACCCTTCGGTTGACCCATTGTGCCGCTGTCTTTCTGGTGGGCGACCGGGCGTGGAAGCTGAAACGGGCGATGCACTTCGTCGGGGTTGATTATCGCACCCTCAGGGGCCGGGAGCGTGCCTGCCAGGCGGAAATCTCCCTCAACCGCCGCACGGCACCCGATCTCTATCTGGCTGTCACCGCGATCACGCGCGAGGCCGACGGCGCGCTGGCCCTTGATGGCGAAGGACGTCCCTGCGACTGGCTGGTGCAGATGCGTCGCTTTGACGAGGCAGGCCTGTTTGACCGGCTGGCAGAAGCAGGACGTCTGACCCCGGCGCTGGTGGCATCTTTGGGGGAGGAGGTAGGGCGGTTCCACGCCCGCCAGCCCCCAACGCCGGGGCATGGCTCCATCGCCCATGTCGCCCATGTGCTCGCCCTCGACCACGCGATGCAGCGTCGCCATCTGGATGTGCTGCCGGCGGCGGCAGTCGATTCCCTTTATGCGGCGTCCGGTGCCTGCCTCACACGGGTCGCGCCACAGATCGAGGCGCGGCGGGCCTCCGGTTTTGTGCGCCATGGCCATGGTGATTTGCGCCTCGCCAATATCTGCCTTTGGCAGGGCGCGCCCACCCTGTTTGACTGCGTGGATTTCAGCGACGCGATCGCCTGTACCGATGTGCTGCATGACATCGCCTTTCTGCTGATGGATCTGATGCAGCATGGCTGTGCTGATCTGGCGGCGTTGGCGCTTGGCCGTTATGTGGCCCTGCTGCCCCAGCCCTTTGGCGCCAAGGTCCTGCCCCTGTTCCTGTCCATGCGGGGTGCCATGCGCGCCTATACCCATGCCGCCGCCATGCAGCGCCAGACCTCAGCTGCGGCGGCTGAGGCCCGCCGACGCGCCGCACTGGCCGACTTTGCCTTTGCCGAGGCCGCCTTGGCCGACCCGCCCACGCCCGCCTTTGCCCATCTGCTTGCCTGCTTCGGGGAGCCATGAGCCTTTGTCTGTACCGCCCCCGGAATTGGCTGACCGATGGCCACCTCAGCCACCCCTCTCGACCCCCCTGGTCTCCCATGGCTAATATTTGGTTAGCGCCTGCAGCATCGGGCTGCGCGGCCGATGGAGGTTCTCATGGCGATGGATGTGGTCGACTACGAGATCAAGGGCGTTGAGATGCAGTTCGTCGAGGTCGAGCTTGACCCGGGCGAGGCAGCGGTGGGTGAGGCTGGCAGCCTGATGTTCATGGAGGCCGGGATCGAGATGGATACGGTCTTTGGCGACGGCTCGGCCAGCGCGCAGTCAGGCGGCCTCTTTGACAAGCTGGTGGGGGCAGGCAAGCGCGTGATATCCGGCGCGTCGATGTTCACCACCATTTATCAGAACACCGACAGACAAAAGCGCCGCGTGGCCTTTGCCGCCCCCTATCCGGGCAAGATCGTGGCCATGGATCTGGCGGCCCTTGGCGGCACGCTGATCTGTCAGAAGGAATCGTTCCTGTGTGCGGCGCGTGGCGTCAGCCTCGATATTGCCTTCCAGAAGCGGCTCTCCACCGGCTTTTTTGGTGGTGAGGGCTTCATCATGCAGAAGCTGACGGGCACCGGTCTGGCCTTTGTCCATGCCGGCGGCACCCTGCTGGAACGCCAGCTTGCCCCGGGTGAGACCCTGCGCGTGGATACGGGATGTCTGGTTGCCTATACGCCCGGTGTCAATTTCGACGTGCAGTTCGTGGGCAAGGTGAAGACGGCCCTGTTCGGTGGTGAGGGCCTTTTCTTTGCCACGCTCACCGGGCCTGGCCATGTCTGGCTGCAGAGCCTGCCATTTTCACGTCTTGCCAGCCGCGTCTTTGCCGCCGCCCCGCAAACCGGCGGCTCCCGCGAGGAGGGCTCGGTGCTGGGTTCAGCCGCAACGGTTGCGGTGGGAGGCGCCATTCTGGGCAGCCTTTTTGGAGGTGACCGGAGCTAGGTACGCTTAGGCCAGGCATGCTCAGGCCAAACCCCGACCTGCCTGGCCGGGTTGTTGGCAGGCGTTGGACCGCAGGAGAGCCGCAACTCTGGCGGGCCCTGCTGCCACAGTGATCTGGCTTCTGTCATCTGATTGGATGTTTTGGCTGGGGGACTAGGATTCGAACCTAGACTGGCGGAGTCAGAGTCCGCTGTCCTACCGTTAGACGATCCCCCAGCATGGGTCTTGGTCGACGGCGCGGACCCTATTTCGCGGGGGCGCATATGTCAACGTCAGGGTGACGACCTTGACCGGGTGCCGGGCAGAATTTCCGTTTGGCGTGCCGCCATTGCTGCACTGGGAGGACAGGGCGTACACTGAACCCAATAATACCGGGGCGGAAAGCGAGGGCAGGGGTGGTCGAACACGCAGCCGACAATGCCCTGAACGCAGGCGCCGCCGAGGATGCGCCCGAGGCAGAGGCGCGCGGCCGTGGGTCCGTCTATGCCGCGATTGACCTTGGCACCAATAACTGTCGCCTGCTTGTTGCCCGTGCCGACGGGCACGGGGGCTTTCGGGTGGTTGATGCCTTCAGCCGCATTGTCCGCCTGGGCGAAGGTCTGGCACATACCGGCGTCCTTGGTGAGGCGGCCCAGCAACGCGCCCTTGAGGCGCTTGCGGTCTGTGCCCAGCGTCTGGTGCGCCGCCATGTCACCCATGTGCGCGCCATTGCTACCGAGGCCGTGCGCAAGGCGGCCAATGGAGCGGCCTTTCTGGCCCGGGTGAAGGCCGAGACCGGCCTGGTGCTGGAGATGATTGACGCAGCCGAAGAGGCGCAACTGGCGGTTGATGGCTGTCTTGCCCTGCTCGACCCGGCCTTTGCCCAGGCCATGGTCTTTGACATTGGCGGCGGCTCTACCGAGGTGGCCTGGCTTGATGTGCTTGGCCCCAACCGTGCGCGGGTACGGGCATGGATTTCCCTGCCCCTGGGCGTTGTCACTCTCGCAGACCGCCATGGGGGCGTGGATGTTTCGCCCCAGACCTATGCTGCCATGGTGAACGAAACCCGCCAGGCCCTGGCTGGATTTGACTTGGAGCATGGCATTGGCGCCACCATGGCGACGGATGCCTTGCAGATGATTGGCACCTCCGGCACGGTCACAACGCTTGCTGGCGTCCATCTGGGGCTCAAGCGCTATGACCGGGCGCGCATTGATGGCGTCTGGATGACCGACCGGGACATGCGGTCTGTTGCCGACCGGCTCATCGCCATGCCGTTCGAGGCCCGGGTTGCCGAGCCCTGTGTCGGGCGGGAACGGGCTGATCTGGTAATCCCCGGCTGTGCCGTGCTGGAGGCCATTGTCGCCACCTGGCCCACCCCCCGCCTGCGGGTTGCCGACCGGGGCTTGCGCGAAGGCATTCTGCTGGGCCTGATGCAGGCAGAGAATCGCGGCGGTCAGGGCACTCCCGATGGGGGCAGTCCCTCTGCATGAACCCGGGTCACTCTGACTTGGCACGCGCGTAAAGGAGATCCGTTGTGGCGTCCAAAACCGGTGGGACCGGCTCCGCAGGGGCTGATGCCGGCGGCGCCGGCCGTGGCCTCAAGGTTCGGGTCAAGACGGCGCGTGGGCGCACCGTCTCCCAGACGCGCTGGCTGCAACGCCAGTTGAACGATCCCTATGTCGCCGCCGCCCGGCGCGACGGTTATCGCAGCCGTGCCGCCTACAAGCTGGCCGAGATGGACGACAAGTTTCATCTGCTGCGCCCCGGCGCCCTGATCCTGGATCTGGGTGCAACGCCCGGTGGCTGGACCCAGGTGGCGGTGGCGCGCACCAATGCCGATCCTGCGGCCAAGGGAAAGCGCGGTCGCGTTGTCGCTGTAGACATCAACCCGATGGATTCCGTCCCCGGGTCGGATTTCCTGCTGCTTGATTTTCTTGATCCCGAAGCACCGGAACTGGTGCGCGCCCTGCTGGGTGGCGCGCCTGATGTGGTGCTGTCCGACATGGCGGCACCTGCCACTGGCCACCGGCCGACGGACCATCTGAAGATCGTTGCCTTGTGCGAGATCGCACTGGACTTCGCGGTTGCGGTGCTCGCCCCCGGCGGCGCCTTTGTGGCCAAGGTGCTGCAGGGCGGGACCGAGGGCACGCTGCTGACCCTGCTGAAGAAGAACTTCGCCCAGGTGCGCCATGCCAAGCCAAAGGCAAGCCGCGCCGACAGCGCCGAGATGTATGTCGTGGCAACCGGCTTTCGCCCTGCCACCGAACCGGAGACTGAGGATACCGCGCCATGACCAGCCCCGCGTCAGCCAGCCAGCCGATCCCCGAAATTCACCTCAGGCCAGGCCGCCTGATCGACAGCGATGCTGCCGTCATCCGTGATTATGCCAGCGCCCACGCGGGCGAAGGCGACGATACGACCCGCGCCATCCGCCTCTATTATGCGGTGCGCGATGATCTGCGTTACGACCCCTATGACATCGACTATTCCGTGGCGGGGTTCAGCGCCAGCCACACCCTGGCCCGTGGCAAGGGGTTCTGCATCACCAAGGCGGCGGTGCTGGCGGCGGTGGCGCGCGCGGCAGGCATTCCCGCCCGGCTTGGTTATGCCGATGTGCGCAACCATTTGGCCACGCCCCGCCTGATCGAGCAGATGGGCACCGACCTGTTCATCTTTCATGGTTATACCGATCTCTGGCTCGAGGGCCGCTGGGTCAAGGCAACGCCTGCCTTCAACATCCAACTCTGTGAGAAATTCGGCGTTCTGCCCCTGGAGTTCGACGGACGTACGGACTCGATTTTCCATCCCCACGATGCCGAGGGCCGGCGGCACATGGAATATGTCCGCGATCGTGGCACCTATGATGACGTGCCCTATGAGGAAATCCTCGCCACCTTCCGCGAGATCTATCCGCGCTTTGACTATGCCAGCGCCGGTGCCGGGGGGGATTTCGAGGCCGAGGCCGAGGCGGAGCGTAAACGGACTTGACGCTGCGGTAAGGGCGGGCCGATATTTGGGAAAGTTATCACTGTAAACAAACTTGCGGGTGGGCCGAACCACCCGGTGGGGAGATACCATGGCCCAGGCACAGCGTCGGAACCCCTTCCTCGAAGGCAACTTCGCGCCGCTTTCCATGGAATGCGATGCGCCCAGCCTGCCCATCATCGGCGAGATGCCGCGTGAGCTCTTTGGCAGCCTCTATCGCATCGGCCCCAATCCGGCCTTTGAGCCGCGTGACCCGCATCATCACTGGTTCTTTGGTGATGGCATGGTGCATGCCTTTCACATCGAGAACGGGCGGGTTGCCTATAACAACCGCTGGGTCCAGACGCCGAAACTCCAGGCTGAGCGGGGTGCCGGCCGCAGCCTTTATGGCACCTTCGGCAATCCCATGACGACGGAGCCCGATGTCATCGGGGGCGATTCAGGGGTGGCGAATACCAACATCGTCTGGCACGCCGGGCGCCTGCTGGCGCTGGAAGAAGGCCACAAGCCCATGGAGGTGGACCCCCGCACCCTCTCCACCAAAGGCTATCACGACTTTGCCGGCCGCCTTGAAGGCCCCATGACCGCACACCCCAAGATCTGCGCCGAGACCGGCCAGATGATCGGCTTTGCCTATGCCCCGGGTGGCCTGATCGGCGATGGCCGCGTGCTGAACTATTACCTGATCGAGGCCGATGGCACGCTGGCCCGCAGCTTCCAGGTGCCAGTCCCCTATTTCGCCATGGTGCATGACTTCATGGTGACGCGTAACCATGTGCTGTTCCCCATCATGCCACTTACCGGCAGCCTGGAGCGCGCCATGAAGGGCGGCCCCTTCTTTGCGTGGGAGCCTGACCTGCCGGTGAAGATCGGCATCATGCGCCGTGACGCCACAGGTCCCGAGAGTGTCCGCTGGTTCGAGGCGGAAGCCTCGTTCGTCTTTCATCCCATGAATGCCTGGGAAGAAGACGGCCGCATCCTGTGTGACGTGGCGCAATATGCTGCTGCCCCCCTGTTTCCCTTTGCCGATGGCCGCGCGGGCGATCCGTCCAAGGCGACGGCGCATCTGACGCGCTGGACCTTCGACATGAAGGGGGCGACCTCCAACTTCGCCCAGGCCCAGCTTGATGATCTGGAGGGGGAGTTTCCGCGCATCGACGACCGCCATGCGGGGCTTGCCTATCGCCATGGCTTCTTTGGCTTCCGCACGGCCCAGAGCACGTCGGGCTCGTTCGATGGTCTGGCCCATATCGACCATCGCACGGGGCGGCGCACCACCTTCCAGCTGCCGCCGCAGGATGCCGTGGCAGAGCCTGTCTTCGTGCCGCGCTCGGCTGATGCCGAAGAGGGCGACGGCTGGGTTCTGTCGGTAATCTACCGGGGGGAGCCGCGCACCAGCGAGCTTGCCGTGTTCGAGGCCAGCAATCTGGCCGCCGGCCCCGTTGCCCGCGCCCAACTCAGCCACCGTGTGCCCTTTGGCTTTCACGGCAACTGGCGCCAGGGCTGAGGGCGCAATACCTCAGTTCATGCCGGGCATGCCGGGCATGCTGCCATGGTCCATCGGGCTGGCGGCATTGCCTTCGGCGCCGGCACCCAAGGCCCGCACGGGCACCTTGATATCGACCGAGCGGCCACGCTTGAAGGTAAGGGTGAGGGGGATGGTCTTGCCCTCCACCAGCGGCGCCTTCAGGGACATCAGCATCAGATGGATGCCGCCAGGCGCCAGGGCTACGGTATCGCCAGCCTTGATCGCCACCTGATCCACCATGCGCATCTTCGCCACGCCGCCTTCTTCGGTGGCGTTGTGAAACTCCACCTTGCCGGCCACCGGCGTCTCGGCCGAGATCAGGTCATCGGCCCAGGTCAGGCTGGTCAGGGTCATATAGACGGCGCCTACCGTGGCACCCGGCGCCGTGGCACGGGTCCAGGGCTCGGTGATCTCGATCGCGCCTGCGCGATAGTCGGCAGCCATGGCCATGGGGGCGTGGGCCAGGGCCACAGGGGTTGCCAGCAGCAGGGCGGCAAGGATCAGGGCGCGGTTCGACATCCGGGGCTCCAGGGTTTGGCCCCGCTTGGGGCAGCAGTCAGATGGTGGATAAGTGGGCTGCCACCCCGCTGCTGTCCAGCGGCCAGAGCGCCGCACCCGTTGCCGTTATGCCATGTGCATCGCCGGCTATCGCTGGAGCGGAGGCCGTGGCATAGTCCGCAACCTTTTTTTATCTGATTCAAACGCCGCCGCCCCACCCGGAGTGGGCCGGCAAGTGGAGGTCCATATGCGGATCGTGGAAGCGCTCACCTTTGATGACGTGCTCCTGAAGCCGGCCGCCTCCAGCGTGCTGCCCGCCCATGTGGATACGCGCACACGGATTTCGCGTGATCTGGAACTGCGGATCCCCCTGATGTCGGCGGCCATGGACACCGTGACCGAAGGCAGGCTTGCCATTGCCATGGCCCAGGCCGGCGGCATTGGCGTCATCCACCGCAACATGGACATCCGCGCCCAGGCCGAGCATGTGCGCCAGGTGAAGAAGTTTGAAAGCGGCATGGTGGTGAACCCGCTGACCGTAGGCCCTGACGAGCGGCTGGCCGATGCCCTGTCACTGATGCGCGACAATGGCATTTCGGGCATTCCCGTGGTGGAACGCGGCGGCAAGCTGGTGGGCATTCTTACCAACCGCGACGTGCGCTTTGCCACGGATCTGGATCAGCCCGTGCGCGAGCTGATGACCCACGAAAACCTTGTCACCGTCAGGGACGATGGCATCGGCATCGAAGAGGCCAAGCGCCTGCTGCACAAGCACCGCATCGAAAAGCTGCTGGTGGTGGACGAGGCCTATCGCTGCGTCGGCCTGATCACCGTCAAGGACATTGAAAAGTCCCAGCGCTACCCGACCGCCGCCAAGGATGCCCAGGGCCGCCTGCGGGTTGCCGCCGCAATTTCTGTAGGCGACGAGGGCCTGTCGCGGGCTGAGGCCCTGATGGAAGCCGGCGTCGACCTGATTGTCATCGATACGGCCCATGGCCATTCGTCGCGTGTTCTGGCAGCTGTGACGGCCATCAAGCGCATTTCCAACATGACCCAGGTCATGGCCGGCAATGTCGCCACAAGCAGTGGCGCCAAGGCCCTGATCGACGCGGGCGCGGATGCCGTGAAGGTGGGCATCGGTCCCGGTTCGATCTGCACGACCCGAATCGTTGCGGGTGTCGGCGTGCCCCAGCTGACGGCGATCATCGACGCGGTGGAGGCCTGCCGGGCTGCCAATGTGCCGGCCATTGCCGATGGCGGCATCAAGTTTTCGGGCGATCTGGCCAAGGCCATCGCCGCAGGCGCATCCGGCGCCATGATCGGCTCGCTCTTTGCCGGTACCGACGAAAGCCCCGGCGAGACCTATCTCTATCAGGGACGCTCTTACAAGTCGTACCGTGGCATGGGCTCTGTCGGGGCCATGGCACGCGGCTCGGCCGACCGTTACTTCCAGGAAGAGGTGCGCGACAGCCTGAAGCTGGTGCCCGAGGGCATCGAGGGCCAGGTGCCCTACAAGGGTTCTGTCCACGGCGTCATCCACCAGCTCATCGGTGGCCTGCGGGCGGCCATGGGCTATACCGGTGCGCCCGATATCGAGTCGTTCCAGAAGAATGCGGAGTTCATCCGCATCTCCAACGCCGGTCTGCGCGAAAGTCATGCCCACGACGTGACGATCACCCGCGAATCGCCCAACTACCCCTCCCAGGGCTGAGCGGGGGGCTGTGCGACCCGGTCCCCGCCTGAGCGCCGCTGTCGAGATCCTGGACGAGATCGCCAAGGGCGCCCAGGCCGCCGACCGTGTGCTGCAGGGCTATTTCCGCTCCCGGCGCTATGCCGGCTCCGGCGACCGCACCGCCGTGACCGAACGGATATGGTGGATCCTGCGCCATCAGGGCGGGCTGGCGTGGAAGATGGGCGGTGGCCCCGACGTCTCCTCACGCCAGCTTGTGCTGGCCAGCCTGATCGTGCGCGATGGGCTGGATGTGGAAGCTGTTGCTGCCCTGTGCGATGGCAGCACCCATGGGCCAGAACCGCTTTCCGCCGCCGAACGCGAACGGCTTGCCGCCGCCGCCGGGCCTGCGCCGGAGTGGGTGACCCTCAATCTGCCTGAAGCCCTGGTGCCGGCCTTTCGCCGTCGCTATGCCGCCGACATCGCACCTGCGCTGGCTGCCCTGGAGGGCCGAGCGTCAACCGATCTGCGGGTCAATGTGCTGAAGGCCTCGCGGGCGGCCCTGGCGTCACAGCTTGCGGGTGATGGCATCAGCACCGAACCCACACCCCTCTCGCCCTGGGGCCTGAGGGTGGTGGGCCGCGAGCGCCTGGTGGAAGGCGAGGCCTTTGCCCAGGGCCTGATCGAAATTCAGGATGAGGGCGCCCAACTGGCCAGCCTGCTGGTGGGCGCCCAGCCTGGCATGGCGGTGCTTGATTTCTGCGCGGGCGCCGGTGGCAAGACCCTGGCGCTCGACATTGCCATGGCGGGGCAGGGGCGCCTTGTGGCTGCCGACAATGATGGCCGCCGCCTGTCGCGCCTGGCCCCGCGTCTGGCCCGGGCCGGTGGCACGGTGGAGACCCATGTGCTTGAGGGGGCGAACGACCCCTGGCTGGCCGCCGAGGCAGGCCGCTTCGACCGGGTGCTGGTGGATGCGCCCTGTTCCCTGACGGGTACCTGGCGCCGCCACCCGGAGGTACGCTGGCGCCTGGATCCGGCACAGGTTTCCCGGCTGGCCGCCCTGCAGGGGGAATTGCTGGACCAGGCAGGCGATCTGGTAAAGCCCGGTGGCTGGCTTGTCTACGCCACCTGTTCCCTCCTGATGGAGGAAGACGAGGACGTGGTGGACGCCTTCCTTGCGCGCGCCGCCGGGCGCTTTGTGACGGTCGATCCGGCTGCCGCATGGAGCAGCGCCGGCCTGCCGGGCGTGGCGCCGGTCTCTGGCCCCGGCCTGCTGCTTGATCCCTGGCGTCACGGGACGGACGGCTTCTTCATGGCGGTGCTGGAACGTCGATGATGCGGCCCTCGGCATTGCCGCGCCCCTTGTGTTGACAGGGACTTGCGGGCAGCATGGACACCAGCTGGCGTCAAGGTTTTTGCGGTTGCAGCGCCGATTTCTGCGTTCCCGGGTGGAGGTTCGTCCCAGATGACAGTCTCGCGTTTTACTCCGTTGCTTCTGGGTCTGGCGCTTGGCCTTGGCCTTGTGGTGGTACAGCCCGCCGGCCCGGCCTTTGCCGGCACGACGCAGTCCAAAAGTGCGGTTCAGGTGCTGTTCGAGCGTGGCCGCAAGGCCATGGAAGCCCATGACTACAAGACCGCCGTGACCGAGTTTGAACGTGCGCTGGTGGCCGACCCGACGGGCGGCCATACCTATACGCTTCTGGCCGTCTCCCACGCCCGCCTCGGTAACGATGGCAAGGCGAAGAAGTATTTCCGCTCCGCCCTCGACATCGACCCCAATGATCTGGACGCCCTCCAGTACCAGGGCCAGCTTTATGCCAGTGCAGGCGATCTGACCAAGGCCCAGGAAAACGCCGACAAGCTGGCCAAGGCCTGTGGTGAATGCGCCCAGCAAAAGGGCCTGGTGGCCGAAATCGCCCGCGCCCGTGCCAACCCGCCCAAGGCCCAGGCCGATGGTGCGCCGGGCCAGAAGGCGCCGACCCAGCCCGGCGGCTGAACCAAACCAAAACACAGCCGCGCCGCTGCAGAGCCCTCTGCGGCGGCGCTTCTTTTTCAAGGACCCGGACCCGACATGACCACATCACAGAGCCCCGCCCACGATGTTGTTCTGATTGTCGACTTCGGCTCCCAGGTAACCCAGCTGATTGCCCGCCGGGTGCGCGAAGCGGGCGTTTATTCCGAGATCGTCCCCTTTGACAAATCCGCCGCTGCGCTGGCGCGGCTAAAGCCCCGGGCGATCATCCTCTCCGGCGGCCCCGCCTCCGTGACCGAGGCCGGCAGCCCGCGTGCGCCCGTCGCTTTGTTCGAGGCGGGCGTGCCCGTGCTTGGCATCTGTTATGGCGAGCAGTTGATGTGCGCCCAACTGGGCGGCGAGGTGCAGCCCGGCACAACCGCAGAATTTGGCCGCGCCTTCATCGATGTGGTGGAGCCCTGCGCCCTGTTCGACGGCCTGTGGCAGCCCGGCCAGCGCGAGCAGGTGTGGATGAGCCATGGTGACCGTGTCACCCGCCTGCCGCCGGGCTTTCGCGCCGTTGCCGTCTCCGAAGGGGCGCCCTTTGCCGCCATTGCGGACGATGCCCGGCACTTTTACGGCGTGCAGTTTCACCCCGAAGTGGTGCACACGCCCCATGGCGCCCAGCTGCTGGCCAATTTCATTCACCGGGTGGCGGGCATTGCCGGCACCTGGTCCATGGCGGCCTTCCGCGCGGCGGCGGTGGAACGCATCCGCACCCAGGTGGGCAGTGGCCGGGTGATCTGCGGCCTGTCGGGCGGCGTCGATTCCTCGGTGGCTGCGGTGCTGATTCACGAGGCGATTGGCGACCAGCTGACCTGCGTGTTCGTCGACACTGGCCTGATGCGCGCGGGCGAGGGGGACGAGGTGGTCCGCCTGTTCCGCCAGGAATACAACATCCCCCTGGTGCACCACGATGCCTCGGCGCGCTTCCTTGGCGCCCTTGAGGGCGTCAGCGACCCGGAGCAGAAACGCAAGATCATCGGCAAGACCTTCATCGATGTGTTTGAGGCAGAGGCCAAGGCGATTGGCGGCGCCGATTTCCTCGCCCAAGGCACCCTCTATCCCGATGTGATCGAAAGCGTCTCCTATACGGGTGGGCCTTCCGTTACTATCAAGTCGCACCACAATGTGGGTGGCCTGCCCGAGCGCATGAACATGAAGCTGGTGGAGCCCCTGCGCGAGCTCTTCAAGGACGAGGTGCGGGTGCTGGGCCGCGAGCTTGGCCTGCCCGCCCATTTCGTGGGCCGCCACCCGTTCCCCGGCCCTGGCCTTGCCATCCGCATCCCCGGCGCCATCACCGCCGAAAAGCTGGAGATCCTGCGCAAGGCTGACACCATCTATCTGGAAGAGATCCGCAACGCCGGCCTCTATGACGCCATCTGGCAGGCCTTCGCCGTGCTGCTGCCGGTGCGCAGCGTGGGGGTGATGGGCGACGGCCGCACCTATGACCACGTGCTGGCCCTGCGCGCCGTCACCTCCACCGACGGCATGACCGCCGACTTCTACCCCTTCCCCATGGAAATCCTCGGCCGCATGGCAACGCGCATCATCAACGAGGTAAAGGGCATCAACCGGGTGACGTACGACATCACGTCCAAGCCGCCGGGGACGATTGAGTGGGAGTGATCTGGGGGCTAGCCGAGAATGCCGCCAGACCCAAGCTTTGAGCTGAATTTCGAAGGGCTTCGTCGGGCGGTTGACTTGCTCGATGGGCGGGCCGTCTCCGGATCACCGCAGCACGACTTGCCGGCCTCACTGCCAGACACCGGCCTTGGCGAGGCGGCGGTGCTGGAGCGGTTGGCGGTGGATGTGCTTGGCCGGGCGGCCTATCTGGATGCCAGCCATGCGATGGCGCACATGGACCCGCCAACGCCCTGGATTACCTGGGCCGTGGCACTGTGGAATGCCCGGCTCAACCAGAATTTGCTGCATCCGGCAACGGCGCCCTTTGCCCGGGAGGCAGAGGAGCGCGTGGTCGCATGGTTGGCGCCAGTCTTTGGGATGAATGGCGGCCACATGACGCCCGGATCCAGTGTCGCCAATCTTACGGCCCTGTGGGCGGCGCGGGACCTGCGGGGCGTGAAGAAGGTCGTCGCCTCCTCGGCGTCACATCTCAGCATCAGGAAGGCCGCCCGGATCCTTGGTCTTGCCTTTGTCGAGGTGGGCGTTGATCAGGGGCACGGTCTGGACCGGGCGACGCTGCCGGTTGATTTGTCTGACGCCTGCCTCGTGCTGACGGCGGGGACCACCACGGTGGGGGCGGTGGACCCGCTCGATTGCTGCGGCAGGGCCGCCTGGACCCATGTGGATGCCGCCTGGGCTGGCCCTCTGGTGCTGTCTGCTCGTTACCGGGACAGGCTTTCTGGCATCGAACAAGCCGACTCCGTCGCCCTGTCGGCGCATAAATGGTTGTTTCAGCCCAAGGAGTCGGCACTTGTCATGTTTCGGAACTCCGAGGCTGCCAACAGCGCCATCAGCTTTGGCGGCGCCTATCTTGCGGCGCCGAATATCGGCGTGCAGGGGTCGCACGGGGCGGCGGGAGTGCTGCTGCTGGCAACCCTGCTGGCCTGGGGGCGCGAGGGATTGGCCGCACGGATCGAGCGGTGCATGGACAATGCCCGCCGCCTCGCTGATTTCATCGCGGCGCACCCAGGTCTGGAACTCTTCCCCGATGGCGGCACGGGTGTTGTCGTATTCAGGCCCACGTCCCATCCCGTCGAGGCATTTCATGCGGCCCTTCCGCAGGGTCTGGCATCCTCGGCGACTATTGACGGGCACCCCTGGCTGAGATGCGTTAGTGCCAACCCCAATGCCGATATTGATAAGAATATCGAAACGATCGAGGCGCTAGTGTTGCATGCTTCGGGGCTGGGGTCCGGCGTGGAGAGCCTGGCCTGAGATCGAGATCCTCGACCTCGGTCATGAAGATAGATACCGGGAGGCGGTCATGAACACGCTTCAGGGCATCCGTATGAAAAGTCCGGCCCATCCAGGCGGCTTTGTGAAAAGTGAGATCATCTCGGGCCTGGGGCTGTCTGTAACCGATGCAGCAAGCGCCCTGGGTGTAACCCGTGCAGCACTGTCGGCGCTGGTGAACCAGCGGGCACAGCTCTCGCCAGAGATGGCAATTCGCCTTGAGAAGGCCTTTGGCGTTCCGATGGATACCCTCATGCGCATGCAAAACAGCTTTGATATAGCCGAGGCGCGCAAGAGGGAGGCGGCGATCAAGGTCCTGCCATTTTCTGGAAAGCCCGTCGCTCAACCGCCTGCACGTTGATACGCCTGGTCAAGACAATGCTGGATGGGGACGCCGCACCCGAGGCCAGAAGCTTGTGGAGGCTCGGCTTGGGCGCGGTGACTTCAAGATGTCCATTGACGAGATCATCGCGCTTAGGCGTGCTCCCTTGGTGGACGAGGGCGGCGGCCTGAGGCTGTCATCACATTGCCTGCCAACAGCCGAAAAGACGGCGGCTGCGATAGCCAATCCCCGGCTGTCCGGGCGATAATGGCGCCGGCTGCTTTTGCAGATACGGGCCTTGCCGGGGAAATGTGATGAAAGTGCTGCTTCTGGGGGCCGCGGGCCAGTTGGGCCAGACCCTGTGTGGAACCCTGCCGGGTGTGGGGCAACTTGTGGCCCTCGACCGGCGGCAAGCGGATTTCACACAAGTTGGCCGCCTTGCCGACCTTGTCCGTCAACATGCGCCCGTGGTGGTGGTGAATGCCGCTGCCTATACCGCCGTCGACAAGGCAGAAGCAGAGCCCGACGTGGCGCGCCGTGTGAACGAGCAGGCCCCGGCGGAACTTGCCGCTGCCGCGGCAGAGGTGGGGGCCTGGCTCATCCATTATTCGACGGACTATGTCTTTGATGGCGAAAAGCCTTCGCCCTATGTGGAGGAGGATGAGACCAATCCGCTTGGCGTCTATGGGCGCAGCAAGCGGGATGGTGAGCGTGCCATTGCGGCGGCCTGCGAACGCCACCTCATTTTCCGGACAAGCTGGGTGCATGGCCCGGCCGGGAATACTTTTGCGTCCAAGATCCTCGCCCTGGCCCAGACGCGTGAGGCCCTGACGGTGGTCAGCGACCAGATCGGCGCCGCCACCTCAACCGACCTGATAGCAGAGGTGACGGGCCGGGCCATCAGCATGATCGCCGGCCAGGCGCCAGCGTCGCCGGGGCTCTACCATCTGGCCTCATCAGGGGCGGGCAGCTGGCATGATCATGCCTGTTACATCGTCGAACAGGCCCTGGCGGCGGGCCTTGAGAT
>CANCOY010000031.1 GCA_947379865.1 Acetobacteraceae bacterium | reverse complement strand
CCCCCACCCCCGGCGTCTTGTGTCACATCCTGCCATCGGGTACTTGAGCAGGGGGGAGGCTGACGGGCGCGCGCGGCGGGGCCGGTGCGTCCACGGGGAGAGCAGCCATGTCTGGAGCCGAAACGGCCGGGACGCAGATCGAGTCCAAGGCCGATCTCGTTGAATTCATTGCCTCTGGCGCCAAGCCGAAGGCCAATTGGCGCATTGGCACGGAGCACGAGAAATTCGGCTTCCGCCTCGACGATCTGTCGCCGCTTCCCTATGACGGCCCCCAGGGCATCCGCGCCATGCTGGAAGGCATGCAGCGCTTTGGCTGGAAGCCCATCGAGGATGGCGGCCATGTCATCGCGCTGGAGATGGACGGCCAGTCCGTCACGCTGGAGCCGGGTGGCCAGTTCGAACTGTCGGGCGGCATATTGCGCACCCTGCACGAGACCTGCGCCGAGGTGAACACCCACCTTGATCAGGTGCGCACCGTGGCAGAGGAGCTGGGCGTCGGCTTTCTGGGCCTTGGCTTCCAGCCCAAATGGCGCCTCGACCAGATCCCCATGATGCCCAAGGGCCGCTACAAGATCATGCGCGACTATATGCCCAAGCGCGGCAAGGGCGGGCTGGAGATGATGTTCCGCTCCTGCACGGTGCAGGTGAACCTCGATTTCGGCTCAGAAGCCGACATGATCAAGAAATTCCGCGTGGGCCTGGCCCTGCAGCCGGTCGCCACCGCCCTGTTCGCCAACTCACCCTTTGTGGAGGGCAAGCCGTCGGGCTTTTTGTCGAAGCGCAGCGAGGTCTGGCTCGACACAGATCCCGATCGCACCGGCATGCTGCCCTTCGCCTTTGAGCAGGGCTTTGGCTATGAGGCCTATGTGGACTGGGCGCTGGATGTGCCCATGTACTTTGTCTACCGCGACGGCAAGTACATCGATGCCTCCGGCCAGTCGTTCCGCGATTTCATGGCGGGCCGCCTGCCGGCCCTGCCGGGCGAGATACCCAATACGGCGGACTGGATAAACCATCTGACCACCATGTTCCCCGAGGCGCGGATCAAGAAGTGGATCGAGATGCGCGGCGCCGATGGTGGCCCGTGGCGGCGCCTGTGCGCTTTGCCGGCCCTGTGGGTGGGCCTGCTCTATGACCAGGGGGCGCTGGATGCGGCCTGGGACCTGTGCAAGGACTGGACGGCCGAAGAGCGCCAGACCCTGCGCGACCAGGTGCCGGTAACCGCTTTGGCCACGCCGTTCCGTGGCGGCACCCTGCGCGATGTTGCCGAACAGGTGCTGAAGATCGCCAGTGCCGGCCTGAAGAGCCGGGCCGAGAACGACCTGTTCGGTGAGGACGAGAGCCATTTCCTGAACGCCCTGCACGATACGGTGGCGCGGGGCATGACCCCGGCAGACGACATGCTGGCGCTCTATCACGGCCGCTGGGCCGGCAATATCGACAAGGCCTTTACCGACTTCGCTTACTAAGTCTGAGACGGGGTGCCTGCGCAGGCACCCCGCAGAGGTCAGTAGGGGCTATCAGGCGGTGCCGCCCACGGTCAGCCCTTCGATCAGCAGGGTGGGCTGGCCCACGCCCACGGGCACGCCCTGGCCATTCTTGCCACAGGTGCCGATGCCCGGGTCCAGCGCCATGTCATTGCCCACGGCCCGCACCCGCGTCAGGCAGGCGGGGCCATCGCCGATCAGGGTGGCGCCCTTTACTGGCGCGCCCACCTTGCCATTCTCCACCATATAGGCCTCGGTGCACGAGAACACGAACTTGCCCGAGGTGATGTCCACCTGGCCACCGCCAAAGTTCACGGCATAAAGGCCGCGCTTCACGCCGGCCAGAATCTCCGCCGGGTCGCGGTCGCCGCCCAGCATCACGGTATTGGTCATGCGCGGCATGGGGCTGTGGGCAAAAGACTGGCGGCGGCCATTGCCCGTGGGGGCCATGCCCATCAGGCGGGCGTTGAGCCGGTCCTGCAGATAGCCCTTCAGGATGCCATCCTCGATCAGCACGGTGCGGCCCGTGGGCGTGCCCTCGTCATCCACCGAAAGGCTGCCGCGCCGGTCGGCCAAGGTGCCGTCGTCCACCACCGTCACGCCGGGGGCGGCCACGCGCTGGCCCAGCAGGCCGGCAAAGGCCGAGGTCTTCTTGCGGTTGAAATCCCCTTCCAGGCCATGGCCGATGGCCTCGTGCAGCAGGATGCCGGGCCAGCCGGGGCCAAGCACCACGTCCATCTCACCGGCTGGCGCCGCCACGCTTTCCAGATTCACCAGGGCCTGGCGCAGGGCCTCGCGCACATGGCCGTGCCAGTTGGTGGGGTCGAGATAGGCCTGATAGCCGGTGCGGCCGCCGGCGCCAAAGCTGCCGGTTTCCTGCCGGTCGCCGTCGCCCACCACCACCGAGACATTGAGGCGCACCAGGGGGCGGATGTCGCGCACGATCAGGCCGCCGGCCCGCACGATCTCCACCGCCTGCCACGAGCCCGCCAGCGAGGCCGAGACCTGGCGCACGCGCGGGTCCAGCGCCCGGGCAAAAGCGTCGATCTCCGCCAGCACGCGCACCTTGTCGTCAAAGGGCACGGGGTCCAGCGGATTGGCGTCGGTATAGAGGTGGCGGTTGGTGCCAATGGGGCCGCCCGACATGGTGCCGGAATGGCCGTGCTTGACCGCCTGCACCGCCTTGCCGGCGCGCGCGATGGCGGCCTCGCTCAACTCCGAGGCATGGGCATAGCCGGTGGACTCGCCCGCCACCGCCCGCAGACCGAAACCCTGGTTGGTGTCGAAAGTGGCGCTTTTCAGACGGCCGTCGTCAAAGGCAAAGCTCTCTGACTGGGTGTATTCCAGGAACAGTTCGCCGTCGTCGGCCCCCTTCAGGGCGCCGTCCACCAGCCGCTGCACCTGTTCACGGTCAAGGCCGCCCGCCCCGAAGAACGGATCGAGGGCCGGGGCCGTCTCGCCTTGTGCCGCATCCGGCCGGATTTCGCTTGTCATTGCCTGCTCCCAAAAGCCTGACCCCAATATGGGGCCATGGGGCCGCCGCGTCACCCCGGGAAGAGCCTGCCGCAGCCGTCCTATTCATCAGTGGAACAGCACAATTGCGACATGGTGTCGCGAAACCGGGCTGAATCCCCGGGGTGCGGCACTATTCCCGGGGTCATGGGGCTGGTGCGGGGGCGCGTTTGGCGGTAGACCGGGGCACGTCTAGACCGCCATGGGCACGTCATGCTCTGGCACAGGATCCGATTGACCAGACCGCGAGGTGGCGCTGCGCAGCCGCCCGCGAATGTCGAGGGGCAGGAACGGAACATGGGGTGGAATAAGTCTTTGCTCGCGGCAGCTGCCGCGCGGGTCACGGGCCTTGTCCCGGCGGTTGGGGCGGCTGTTGGCCTGGCGCTTGCCGGTGGGCCCGCTTATGCCGACCAGCCCGTCTCGGGCCAGTTTGGTTTTCAGGAGGCGGCCTCGCCCCTGATGGAGCGTATCCAGTCGTTCCATGATCTGCTGCTGGTCATCATCACGGCGATCACGGTCTTCGTGCTGGTGCTGATGCTTTACGTGATGTTCCGCTTCCGCGAGAGCGCCAATCCGACGCCGAGCCGGACGTCGCACAACACCCTGATCGAGATCATCTGGACGATTGCGCCGGTGCTGATCCTCGTCGTCATCGCCATCCCGTCATTCCGTCTGCTGTATTACGGAGATGCGGCGCCCAAGGCCGAGATGACCATCAAGGTCACGGGCCACCAGTGGTACTGGAGCTATGAATATCCCGACCACGGCGCCTTCACGTTCGACAGCAACATGGTGCAGGACGCCGACCTGAAGCCGGGCCAGCCGCGCCTGCTGACGGCAGACAATCCGCTGGTGGTGCCGGTGGGCACGCAGGTGCGCGTCCTGACCACGTCGACGGATGTCATCCATTCCTTCTTCATGCCGTCCTTTGGCATGCAGAAATATGCGATGCCCGGCCGCACGAACGAGGCCTGGTTCCAGGCTGACAAGGTCGGCACCTACTATGGCCAGTGCAACCAGATCTGCGGCTTCTATCACGCCTACATGCCGGTGGAGATCCAGGTTCTCTCGAAAGAGGACTTCGCCAAGTGGGCCGAGGCCGCCAAGACCAAATACGCCCGCGCCGATGCACCCGCTCCGACGGTTGCCGCCGCGACGCTGAACTGAACCGACCGACACGCGCAACTCGACAGGAGGATCATCTTCCATGGCAAAGTCCGAAGCGGCGAGCCACCATCACGATGACCACGCGCATCACCCCACGGGGTGGCGCCGGTTCATGTATTCCACGAACCACAAGGACATCGGGACGCTCTATCTCATCTTCGCCATTTTCGCGGGCACGATCGGCCTTGCGTTCTCGGTGCTGATGCGCATCCAGCTCTCGCATGCGGGGAACACGTTCCTCGGTGGCGACAACCAGCTCTACAACAACCTGATCACCAACCATGGCCTGATCATGATCTTCTTCATGATCATGCCGGCCATGATCGGCGGCTTTGGCAACTGGTTCGTGCCGCTGATGATCGGCGCGCCGGACATGGCCTTCCCGCGCATGAACAATATCTCGTTCTGGCTGCTGATCCCCTCGTTCACCCTGCTCATCGGCTCGATGTTCGTCGAGGGTGCGCCGGGCGGCTCGGGCCTGGGCGTTGGTGGCGGCTGGACGCTCTATCCGCCGCTCACGGGCAAGGACTATCATCCTGGTCCGGCGATGGACATGCTGATCCTGTCGCTGCATCTGGCGGGTGCCTCGTCCCTGCTTGGCGCCATCAACTTCATCACCACCATCTTCAACATGCGGGCGCCGGGCATGACCCTGCACAAGATGCCGCTGTTTGTCTGGTCGGTGCTGATCACGGCCTTCCTGCTGCTGCTCTCGCTGCCCGTGCTCGCCGGCGCCATCACCATGGTGCTGACCGACCGCAACTTCGGCACGACCTTCTTTGATCCCGCCGGCGGTGGTGACCCGATCCTGTACCAGCACCTGTTCTGGTTCTTCGGTCACCCCGAGGTGTACATCCTGATCCTGCCGGGCTTTGGCATGATCAGCCAGATCGTCTCCACCTTCAGCCGCAAGCCGGTGTTCGGCTATCTCGGCATGGCCTATGCCATGGTGGCGATCGGTGTGGTCGGCTTTGTCGTGTGGGCGCATCACATGTACACGGTCGGTATCGATGTCGACACGCGGGCCTATTTCACGGCGGCGACCATGGTCATCGCGGTGCCCACCGGTGTGAAGATCTTCTCGTGGATCGCCACCATGTGGGGCGGCTCCATCCAGTTCCGCGCCCCCATGGTCTGGGCGCTGGGCTTCATCTTCCTGTTCACGGTCGGTGGCGTGACGGGCGTGGTGCTGGCCAATGCCGGTATCGATATCGCCCTGCACAACACCTATTACGTGGTTGCGCACTTCCATTACGTGCTCAGCCTCGGCGCCGTCTTCGCCATCTTCGCGGGCTTCTACTACTGGTTCCCGAAGATGAGCGGCAAGATGTACTCCGACAGCCTCGCCCAGATCCATTTCTGGCTGACGTTTGTTGGCGTCAACATGACCTTCTTCCCCATGCACTTCCTGGGGCTGGCAGGCATGCCGCGCCGCATTCCGGACTATCCGGAAGCGTTCACCTACTGGAACCAGATCGCGTCTTACGGCTCGTATCTCTCGGCCTTCAGCGTGCTGTTCTTCTTCTTCGTGCTGGCTCATGCCTATCTGCGTGGCGCGAAGGCGGCGGACAATCCCTGGGGCGTGGGCGCCACGACGCTGGAATGGACGCTGCCGTCACCGCCGCCGTTCCACCAGTTCGAGGTTCTGCCGCGCATCAAGTAAGGGGCGCCGCCGGGCTCCGGCGGCATCTCTCTACCCAAGCGTGGCCCTGAAGGATGGGTTCGTTGTCCGATACTTCGATCACGCATCAGCTTGACACGGCCTTTGCGCGGCAGGGTGAAAACCCTGCCGCGCCGGCCGGTCGGGCGGCTGACTTCTTCGCCCTGCTGAAGCCGCGGGTCATGACCCTTGTCGTCTTCACGGGTCTGGCCGGCATCGTCGTGGCTCCGGGTGACATCCACCCGGTTCTGGCGTTTACGGCCCTGCTTTGCATTGCTGTGGGTGCCGGTGCCGCCGGTTGCCTGAACATGTGGTATGACGCAGACATCGACGCGCGCATGGCGCGCACGGTGCTGCGCCCTGTTCCTTCCGGCCGGATCGAGCCGGGGGAGGCACTGGGCTTTGGCGTGACCCTGTCGGTGGGGTCCGTCCTCATCATGGGGCTGGCGATCAACCTTGCCTCGGCTGCCCTGCTGGCCCTGACCATCGCTTTTTACGTCTTCATCTACACCATGTGGCTGAAGCGCCGGACGCCCCAGAACATCGTCATCGGTGGCGCCGCCGGCGCCTTCCCGCCGATGATCGGCTGGGCTGCTGTCACCGGCGGCATCTCGGTTGAATCCGTTGTGCTCTTCCTGATCATCTTCTTCTGGACGCCGCCGCATTTCTGGGCGCTGGCCCTCTTCCGCTCGGAAGATTATGCGCGCGTGGGCGTGCCCATGCTGCCGGTGGTGGCGGGCGACCATGAGACACGCCGCCAGATCCTGCTCTATTCCCTCATCCTGGCGCCGCTGACGCTGCTGCCCTGGGTGCTGGGCCATGCCGGTCCCGTCTATGGCGTGCCCACGGCGCTGCTGGGGGCGGGCTTTGTGGCGCTGGCCGTGCAGGTCCTGCGCGAGGCCCGGCCCGAGGGCGAGGCGCCGGTCTATACCTCGGCCAAGCGGCTGTTTGGTTATTCGATCCTGTATCTCTTCATCGTTTTTGGCTTCCTCATGGGCGAGCACTGGCTTGTCCAATGGGGCCTTGTGAGTCTCTAGACATGCCGATTTCCGAACAGCATCGCCAGCGGCGCGGCCGCAATCTGGCGCTCGCGGGCACCCTTGGGGTGCTTGTGGTGTTGTTCTTTGTGATCACCATCGTGAAGATGAGCGGACATTGAGATGACGGGCGTCTCCGGCAACGGTTCCCCCAGCAACACGCGCGTCGCGCTGGTGTGCGTGGGTCTGATCGTGGCCATGGTCGGCCTCACTTATGCGTCCGTGCCGCTTTATCGCCTGTTCTGCCAGGCCACCGGCTATGGCGGGACAACCCAGCGCGCCGAGGCAGCACCCATTGCCATGGGCAAGCGCCACATCACGATCCGCTTCAACGCCGACGTGGCCAAGGGCCTTGGCTGGAAGTTCGGGCCGGTTGAACCCTCGGTCGAGGTGGTCACGGGCGAACCGCGTACCATCGCCTACCGGGCGACCAACCCGGGCAACGCCGCCGTCACCGGCACCGCCGTCTACAATGTGACGCCGGAAAAGGCGGGCGCCTATTTCAACAAGATCGCCTGTTTCTGCTTTGACGAGCAGACACTGAAGGCGGGCGAAACGGTGGACATGCCGGTCCAGTTCTTTGTGGACCCGGCCATCGAAACCGACCCGAACGCCCATGATATCGATACGATTACGCTGTCTTATACCTTCTTCAAGGCAGCGGATTCGGATGCACGGGCCAAGGCCTTGTCGGACGCGGGCGATGCCGCCGCGCGCCCGGCGGTAAATTGAACACGAACGGATCAACCCGGTCGGGGGGAGTGTAGGAACATGGCAACGACTGAAAGCACCGGGCACGACTACCATCTGGTAGACCCGAGCCCCTGGCCCCTGGTGGGCTCCATGGCAGCTCTGGTGCTGGCCCTTGGTGGCGTGCACTGGATGAAGCCGGAAGGCCTTTTCCCGGCCCTTCCCGCAGGCCCGGCCCTGTTCCTGGTCGGCCTTGCCGGCGTGCTCTACACCATGTTCGCCTGGTGGCGTGAAGTGGTGCGTGAGTCGGTACTCAAGGGCGATCACAAGCCGGTGGTGAAGCTGGGTCTGCGCTATGGCATGATCCTGTTCATCGCGTCGGAAGTGATGTTCTTCGTCGCCTGGTTCTGGGCCTATTTTCATTCGGTGATCGATGCCCAGACCCGCCTTGGCGGCACCTGGCCGCCGGCTGGCATCGAGACCTTTGATCCCTGGCACCTGCCGCTCATGAACACGGTGATCCTGCTGACGTCGGGCACCACCGTGACCTGGGCGCATCACGCGCTCCAGCATGGGGACCGCAAGGGCACGATCCAGGGCCTGCTGCTCACGGTTGTGCTTGGCCTGTGCTTCACCGCCCTGCAGGCCGTGGAATACAGCCATGCCGAGTTCGCCTTTGCCGGCAACATCTATGGCGCCACTTTCTTCATGGCGACGGGCTTTCACGGCTTCCACGTGATTGTCGGCACCATCTTCCTCGCGGTCTGCCTGTTCCGCGCCATGGCGGGTCACTTCACACCGGATCGCCACTTCGGCTTCGAAGCGGCTGCCTGGTACTGGCATTTTGTCGACGTGGTCTGGCTGTTCCTGTTTGTCGCGATCTATTGGTGGGGTTCCCTGCCCCACGCCGTCGCGAGCTAGGCCGGTGCCGGCAGAGAGCGCCTCGATGCTGCGCGCGGCTCTCTTCTGCCGGTGTCCCAAATGCGGCCGGGGAGCCCTTTTCGAAGGGTTCCTCGGCGTCCCGGCCGCCTGTGCGGCCTGCGGACTTGATTACGCGACCTTCGATCCCGGCGATGGCCCGGCGGTATTCGTCATCCTGATTGTCGGATTCATCGTCGTCGGCCTCGCCCTGTGGACCGAGGTGCACTATATGCCGCCTATCTGGCTGCACATGGCCCTGTGGCTGCCCCTTGTGGTGATCCTCTCCCTTGGACTGCTGCGCCCGCTCAAGGCGCTGCTGATGGCGCTGCAGTACCGCAACAAGGCTGCTCAACACCGTGCCAATGACTGACGGCTCCTTGCCCTCTTCCGCCGCCCCCCGGCGTTTTCGCCCCACCCTGTGGCCCACCGTGGTCACGGTGCTGTCCCTTGTCACGCTGATCGGCCTTGGCTCGTGGCAGTTGCAGCGCCTCGTCTGGAAGACGGCGCTGATCGACGAGATCCACGCCCGCCAGGCCATGGCGCCAATCCCGCTGCCCGCCACCATCGAAGATCCTCCGGCGCTGCGCTTCCGCAAGGTCAGCGTGCACGGCACCTTTGATCACAGCCGCGAGATCCATCTCTTTGCCCATACCGAGCGTGGCAATCTTGGCTATCAGGTGATTACGCCCCTCAAGCAGGATGACGGCACCTGGGTGCTGGTGAACCGTGGCTGGGTGCCCGACACCCGCAAGGACCCGGCCACCCGCGCCGAGGGCCAGGTTGCCGGCCCCGTGGCGATCACGGGCACGGCGCGGCCGGCCTGGCAGCGGCACATGTTCCTGCCCGACAATGACATTGCCACCAACCACTGGTTCTTTGGCGATATCCCGGCCATGGCGGCCCACCTTGGCCTTAGTGTCTCGCCAGTATTCGTCGAAGCAGATGCCACGGCCAATCCGGGTGGCCTGCCCATTGGTGGCCAGACGCCGATCGACGACATCCCCAACAACCATCTGCAATATGCCCTGACCTGGTATATGCTGGCGGTCGCCCTTGCAGGGGTCTATTTCGTCTATCATTGGCGCCGCGACGAGCCTGGCTCGGCCTGATCGGGCGCCTCAAGGGGGCCTGATCGTGGACGCAGCCAATGATGCCTATGGGGATCTCGAAGGCCGCTTTCGCCGCATCGCCAATGTGCAGGGGGCGCTCGCCGTGCTGCACTGGGACTCGGCGGTAAACATGCCGTCCGGCGGGGCTGCCGCCCGTGCCGACCAGATTTCCACCCTGTCGCTCACCGCCCACGAACTCATCACAGCGCCCCGCATGGCCGACCTGCTGGACGCGGCGGAGGCGAACGCCCAGGCAGGCGATGATCCCTGGGTGCAGGCCAATCTGGCAGAGATGCGCCGCCTCTGGCGCCATGCCAGTGCCGTGCCCGCCCGCCTGGTAGAAGCCATGTCCAAGGCCGCCCACGAGTCCGAAATGGTCTGGCGCGAGGCCCGCGCCGCCAACGACTGGGCCAGCCTGCAACCCCGCATCGAGACACTGCTTGCCCTGGTACGCGAACAGGCCGCCGCCAAGGCTGAGGCCTTTGGCCTTGACCCCTATGATGCCCTGCTCGATGAATACGAGCCGGGCGGCCGGGCGGCGCGCATCGACGTGCTGTTTGCCGACCTGGAAACCTATCTGCCTGAGCTGCTGGGCCGCGTCCTTGATGCCCAGGGGCGGCGGGGGGAAGCGCGCCTGCCGGCGGGACCATTCCCCATCGCGGCCCAGCGCGGCCTGTGCGAGCAACTGATGCAGGCGCTCGGCTTTGATGCGGCCCACGGCCGCCTCGACATCAGCCATCATCCCTTTACCGGGGGCGTGCCTGATGATGTGCGCATCACCACACGTTACACAGAGGATGATTTTGCCCGCAGCCTGATGGGCACCATCCACGAAACCGGCCATGCCCTTTACGAGCGCGGCCTGCCCATGGCCTGGCGCAACCAGCCCGTGGGCAATGCGCGCGGCATGGTGCTGCATGAAAGCCAGTCGCTGCTGATGGAAATGCAGGCCTGCCGCTCGCCTGAGTTCATCACCTTTGCCGCCCCCCTGATGCGGGCGGCCTTTGCGGGAGAGGGGGCGGACTGGCAGGCCGACAATCTGCTGCGCCTCTACCAGCGTGTCTCGCCCGGCCTGATCCGGGTTGATGCGGACGAGGTGACCTATCCCAGCCACGTCATCCTGCGCTATGGCCTGGAGCGCCGCCTGGTTGCCGGCGACATGGCCGTAGCGGACCTGCCAGATGCCTGGCGCCAGGGCATGAAGCGCCTGCTGGGTGTAACCGTGGCCGATGACGCCGATGGCGTCATGCAGGATGTCCACTGGCCATCAGGCGCCTTTGGCTATTTCCCCACCTATACCCTGGGCGCCATCGCCGCCGCGCAGTTGTTCGCAGCTGCCAAGGCCGCCAACCCCGGCCTGCTGCCCGCCATCGCCAAGGGCGATTTCGCCCCTTTGCTGGCCTGGGTGCGCACCCATGTCCACAGCCAGGGGTCGCTGGGCACGACAGACGAGATCCTGACCCGGGCCACCGGCGCCCCCCTCGGCGTTGCCGCCTACAAGGCCCATCTGGAGGCCCGTTATCTGGGTTGAGGGGTCAGGCGGCGGGTTCAGAGGTCCAGCCGCGCATCATGTCGGCAAGGCAGGCGGCAAGGGTCGCCTCAAAGGGCACGCGCAGGGCCGCAAGCGCTGGCTGCGCCGCAAAGACAACCTCAAGATGGGGGGATTCCGCCGTCATCTGGCGCAGGCCAATGGCCAGCACATGGGCGCGCAGCAACAGATCAACCCCGCGCGCTGGCGTAATGCCAAGGATTTCGGCAAGCATGCCGCCCGTTGCCAGGGTGCGCTCCAGCAGGAAGCGCTTGAACTGTCCCAGTTCTTCGGGGGGCGTGTTGGGTTCCAGCGTGCTGTGCACAAGCGAGAGCAGTTCCAGCAGGCGCGGGCGCTGTGCCAGCGTGGCGGCAATGGCATGGGCCACCTGGTGCGCCGCATCCGGCCCCGGCTGTGCCGCGATGGCAGCCGGCAGGTCATCAAGCCACAGGGCGAGGTCGTCGGTCAGCAGGGCCAGGAACAGGGCGTCGCGGGTGGGAAAATAGAGATAGGCCGTGCCCTTGGCCACACCTGCCCCTGCCGCCACCGCACTGATGGTGACGGCCTCATAGCCGCGTTCAGCCAGCGCCGCCGCCGCCGCCGCAATCAGGGCGGCGCGGCGCGTGTCCTTTTCGCCGGCGCTGCGCGCACGCCGGCGACCCTGAGGAAGCCCGGTCACCGCCCCTGCTGGGGTCCCGGCTTCGGGAATACGGTGCCTAGGAAGCTGTCCCACAGTGAATCGCTCATCAAAGCCCGCTGGGTCATCATCATATGGGCCGAGGCGGTCACGCGATAGCGCGCCTTGGGTCGCCGCGCATCCAGGGCACGGGCAATGACCCTGGCAACATCATCGGCCGAGCCGGCCAGCTTTGCCAACGGGCCCTTCACATAGGCCTCCTGCGTGGCCACCTCGACCGCCTTGTTGAAGCTGGCATAGGGGCCATCGCCCGTGGCAAGCCCGCTCATGCCGCCCACCACGGTGTCGGCAAACCGGGTGCGGATCAGGCCCGGCTCGATCAGGATCACGTCAACCCCAAAGCCCTTCACCTCAAAGCGCAGGGCGTCGGACAGGGCTTCGACCGCATATTTGGTGGCGTGATAGGCGCCGCCGCCCGGCAGGGTCAGCTTGCCACCCATGGACGAGATATTGACGATGCGCCCGCGCCCCTGCGCCCGCATGGCCGGCAGCACCAATTGGCTCAGACGCAGCAGGCCAAAGACATTCGTTTCAAACTGCGCCCGCACCCTGTCCATGGGCAGGGTTTCCAGGGCGCCGGACTGGCTGTAGCCAGCGTTGTTGATCAGCACGCCCACCGCCCCCTCGCGGCCCTCAACCTCGGCCACCGCCGCCTGCATGGAGGCCTCGTCGGTGACATCAAGGCAAAGGGTGCGGCAGCCCGCATTGGCGAGGCTGGCGAGCGTGTCCTTGTGGCGGGCGGTGGCATAGACGGTGCGCCCGGCCTTGGCCAGACGCAGTGCCGTTGCGGCACCAATTCCCGTGGAACATCCCGTGATCAGGACGGCCTCTGATACCTTTGCCATGGTCTTGTCTCCCCCGAGGTGCGGCACATTAATGACTGATGGTCATTAAATAACAGACTGACGGTCATTTAATCAAGAGCCGCCATTGAATCGGCCCCTTTGCTTGCGCCAGCACGGCGCGGGGGCTAGGGTCCGACCATCTGAAAGGAACGCCGTGCGCTACATGAGCACCCGCGGGCGGGCGCCCGCTCTGTCGTTTGAGGATGTCCTGCTGGCGGGTCTTGCCCGTGACGGCGGCCTCTATGTGCCCGAGACATGGCCGCGCCTGGCGCCAGAGAGCGGGGGAGACTGGCAGCGCCTTGCCGGGCTTTCCTATGCCGAGCTTGCGGTTGAGGTGATGCGGCCCTATCTGGGCGGCGCCTTTGCCGAGGATTTTGCCGCCCTGGTGGATGACGCCTATCGCGGCTTCGGCCATGCGGCGGTGGCCCCGCTGGTCCAGACCGGCAGCAATGAATTCCTGCTGGAGCTGTTCCACGGACCGACGCTGGCCTTCAAGGATTTCGCCCTGCAGCTGCTGGGCCGCCTGCTCGACTCCACCCTGCGGCGCCGGGGCGCCCGGGCAACCGTGCTGGGCGCCACCTCTGGCGACACCGGCTCGGCCGCCATCGAGGCGCTGGCGGGCAAAGACGCGGTCGAGGTCTTCATGCTGCACCCACGCGGCCGCACCTCTGCCGTGCAGCGCAGGCAGATGACCACCGTCACCGCCGCCAATGTCCACAACATTGCGATTGAGGGCACGTTCGACGATTGCCAGGCCCTGGTGAAGGGCGCCTTCAACGATCTGCCCTTCCGCGACGGGCTGAACCTGTCGGCGGTCAATTCCATCAACTGGATGCGGGTGCTGGGGCAGATTGTCTATTACGTCTATGCCGCGCTTCGCCTGGGGGCGCCGCACCGGCAGGTGGCCTTTGCCGTGCCCACGGGCAATTTCGGCGACGTCTATGCCGGCTATGCGGCCGAGCGCATGGGCCTGCCCATCAATCGCCTGATCGTGGCCACCAACCGCAACGACATTGTGGCAAGGGCCCTTGCCAAGGGCGACTATTCCGCCGGCCAGGTTGAGCCCACCATCAGCCCCTCCATGGACATTCAGGTCGCCAGCAATTTCGAGCGGCTGATGTTTGATCTGGTGGACCGCGATGGCGCCGCCGTCTCGGCCATGATGGAGGCCTTCCAGAAGGACCGCGCCTTCCACCTGCCGCCCGGGGCGGTCGCGCGCGCCAGCGCCCTGTTTGTTGGCGCCAGCGTGGACGAGGCGACGACGCGGGCCACCATCGGCCAGGTCCATCGTGAAACCGGTGTGGTCATTGATCCGCATACGGCGGTAGGTGTGGCGGCAGCGCGCCGCCATCGCCCCGATCCGTCGATCCCCGTGGTGGTACTGGCCACGGCCCACCCGGCCAAATTCCCCGAGGCCGTCGAGGCGGCAACCGGCGTGCGGCCCTCCCTGCCGCCCCGCATGGCCGACCTCATGGAACGGCCCGAGCGCTACATAACCCTGCCCAATGATCTCGCATCGCTTCAGCACCATGTGCTGGCGGTGACGAAGGAGCGTTCATGACCCATCGCCAGAGCGTGCTGCCCAATGGTCTGCGGGTGATCACCGAGGACAATCCCCATCTGGAAACCGCCGCCGTGGGCGTGTGGGTGGATGTGGGTGCCCGGCACGAGGCCCATGACCGGAACGGGGTCAGCCATCTGCTGGAACACATGGCGTTCAAGGGCACCAAGCGCCGGACGGCGCGCGCCATTGCCGAGGAGATCGAGGCGGTGGGCGGCCATCTGAACGCCTATACCAGCCGCGAGAACACCGCCTATTACGCCCGCGTCCTGAAAGAGGACGTGGATCTGGGCATCGATCTGCTCTCGGACATTCTTCAGCATTCCACCTTTGATCCCGTGGAACTGGACCGTGAGCGCCAGGTGATCGTGCAGGAAATCGGCCAGGCCCTTGATACGCCGGACGATGTCATCTTCGACATGCTGCAGGAAACCGCCTATCCCGACCAGCCCGTGGGCCGCTCGATCCTGGGCACGGTGGAGCGGATCGAGAACCTGCCGCGTGACATCGTGGCCGGCCACATGTCCGAACATTACCGCGCCCCTGCCATGGTGCTGACGGCCGCCGGCCGGGTGGACCACGACATGGTGGTGGCCCTGGCGACCGAGCGCTTTGGTGCCCTTGGCCCGGCCAACCCCGTGGAACCCCAGGCGGCCCTCTATGCCGGGGGCGACATGCGCGAGGTCCGCGACCTTGAGCAGGCCCACATCGCCTTGGGCTTTCCCGGCTTTGCCTATGGCGACGAGAATTTCTATGCCTCGCAGGTCTATGCCTCGGTGCTGGGGGGCGGCATGTCATCCCGCCTGTTCCAGGAAGTGCGCGAGATCCGTGGGCTGGCCTATTCGGTCTTTGCCTATGCCACCTCCATGGCCGATGGCGGCATGATCGGTGTCTATGCCGGCACCGGGGAAGACCAGGTGGCCGAACTTGTCCCCGTGCTGGCGGCCGAGATGGCGCGCCTCGCCGTGGACGCCGCCGAGGACGAGGTGGCCCGTGCCCGCGCCCAGATGAAGGCGGGCCTGTTGATGTCGCTGGAAAGCCCGTCGAGCCGGATCGAGCAGCTGGCCCGCCATACGCTGATCCACGGACGGGTGCTCTCCACCGCTGAAATGGTGGCGCGGATCGACAATGTGGATGCGGCGGCGGTGCGCCGGGTGGCCGATATCGTTGCCCGCACCCCCATGCCGACGCTGACGGCCCTTGGCCCCATTTCCCATCTGGAAGACGCCGGGCGCTTTGCCGCCCGCTTTGGCTAGGTCGGAGCCGCTGAGCCATGTCGCAGTTGTTGCGAACCCTGCTGCCCGAGCCGCTGGTCAAGATCAACGGCCAGTCGGTGTTCCTGCGGGTTCCCCTGATGGTGGACTGGCAGGCCTGGTCGGAGCTGCGCCATGAATCACGGAAGTTCCTGACGCCGTGGGAGCCAACCTGGCCGGGCGACGACCTGACGCGGCCCGCCTTCCGCCGCCGCCTGCGCCGCTATGCCCATGATGCGCGTGATGATCAGGGTTACGCATTTCTGGTCTTCCGCGTCGATGATGGGGCGCTGGTGGGCGGCATCACCGTATCGGGTGTGCGGCGCGGCGTGACCCAGTCGGCCAGCATGGGCTATTGGATGGGGGCGCGCTTTGCCGGGCAGGGGCTGATGACAGACGCCGTGCGCGCCCTGTTGCCGTGGCTGTTTGATACGCTGCGGCTGCACCGGGTCGAGGCGGCCTGCCTGCCGAGCAACGAGCCCTCAAAGGCCCTGCTGCACCGCGTCGGCTTTCATGAAGAGGGCTATGCCCGCCAGTACCTGAAGATCAACGGCGCCTGGGAAGACCATCTGCTGTTTGGCATGCTGGCGTCTGACCGCCGCAGCTAAAGCGCTTCAGGCGTGGCCGGCTTGCGTCGACAGGCGCGAGACCTCGAACCCAAGGGTAGAGACGGCGCGCGGCCAGCGATCCTTCACCTCGGTCTTGAACAGGATGTCGAGACCGGCATCGGCATGCAGCCAGCCGTTTGCCTGGATTTCCGCCTCAAGCTGGCCAGGCCCCCATTGCGCATAGCCCAGGGCCAGCAGGGCATGGCGGGGCCCGTGCCCCTCGGCAATCGCCTTGAGGATATCGACCGTTGCGGTCAGCCCCAGGTCGTCGGCAATGCGCAGGGTGCTTTCCTGCATGTAATCCGTGGAATGCAGGACAAAACCCCGGCCTGTCTCCACCGGGCCGCCCACATGGACGCGGATGTTTTCCAGTTCCGGACTGTCGTCGATTTTCAACTGACGCAGCAGTTCGGGAAAGGTGATGTGATCGGCAATCCGGTTCACCACCAGGCCCATGGCACCGCTGGGGCTGTGGGCGCACATATAAATCACCGTGCGCTCGAAATTGGGATCGCCGAGCATGGGCATGGCAATCAGGAACTGGCCTTCAAGAAAGCCGGCTTCCTGAGGGTCTGACGACCTAGGGATGATTTCACGTGCCATGACGAAAGCATGACGCGCGTTTGCCGCAATCTCAAGGGCCGCCCCGGCCCCCATCCATTTGTGGGGTCCGGGGCATCCGGGGGTCCGGGGCGAGCCTGTGTCAGGCGCCGAGGGCCTCGTCGGCTGGCTGATAGGGCAGGTTCTGGTCCTGGGCCACCGCCTCGTAGGTCAGCTTGCCGTTGTGGACATTGAGGCCGGCCTTGAGATGCGGGTCATCGCGCAGGGCGCGGCGCCAGCCCTTGTCGGCCAGCGCCATGATAAAGGGCAAAGTGGCGTTGTTGAGGGCGAAGGTAGAGGTGCGCGCCACGGCACCCGGCATGTTGGCCACGCAATAATGGATCACGCCGTCGATCACATAAGTGGGGGCTGCGTGGGTGGTGGCCTTCGACGTCTCGAAACAGCCGCCCTGGTCGATGGCCACATCCACCAGCACGCTGCCGCGCTTCATCCGACTGACGAGGTCGCGGTTGACAAGGCGCGGGGCGGCCGCACCCGGCACCAGCACGGCGCCCACCACCAGATCGGCCCCCAGCACATGTTCCTCGATGGAATCCTGGGTGGAATAGATCGTGTTCAGCATGGCGCCAAACTGCTGGTCCAGTTCCTTGAGCCGGTTCAGCGACTTGTCGATCACGGTTACATGGGCTTCAAAACCCATGGCCATGCGGGCCGCATTGGTGCCCACAACGCCGCCGCCCAGGATCACCACCCGCGCCGCCGGCACGCCCGGCACACCGCCCAGCAACATGCCGCGCCCGCCCTGTTCCATCTCAAGGCAATGGGCGCCCGCCTGGATCGACATGCGGCCGGCCACCTCACTCATGGGGGCGAGCAGGGGCAGGCCGCCGCGCACGTCCGTGACGGTCTCATAGGCAATGGCGGTCACGCCCGAGTCCAGCAGCAGGCGCGTCTGTTCCGGGTCTGGCGCCAGGTGCAGATAGGTGAACAGCACCTGGCCGGCGCGCAGGCGGCGGCATTCCTGGGGCTGGGGTTCCTTCACCTTGACGATCATCTCGGCGCGGGAAAAAACCTCCTCGGCGGTGGCGACAACCTCTGCCCCCACCCGCTCGTAATGGACGTCCTCGAGACCGATGGCATGGCCCGCATTGCTTTCCACGATGACCTTGTGGCCATGGTGGATCGCCTCGCGCACAGACGAGGGGGTCATGCCGACCCGGTACTCATGGGTCTTGATCTCTTTGGGTACGCCAATAAGCATGATGGCTCCTTGTCGCCTTCAGCTGGAGGAATGCGGGTTTCAGTCGAGGTGGGTCAGCACGTCCCTGAGGGTATCAACGATCCGGCCGATCTCGTGCTCCTCGATGATCAGTGGCGGCGACAGGGCGATGATGTCGCCGGTGGTGCGGATCAGCAGACCCTTTTCATAGGCCTCCAGGAAGGCGCGGAAGGCGCGGTCCGTGGGCTTGCCGGGCACCGGCTCCAGTTCCACCGCGCCAATCAGGCCGATGTTGCGGATGTCGATGACATGGCGCACGCCCTTCAGGCTGTGCATGGCCTCTTCCCAGACCGGCGCCAGTTCGGCGGCGCGGGCAAACAGATCCTGGTCGCGATAGACGTCGAGGGTGGCAAGGGCGGCCGCGCAGGCCAGGGGATGGCCGGAATAGGTATAGCCGTGGAACAGCTCGATGGCGTTCTCTGGCCCGTTCATGAAGGCGTCGTAGATTTTCTTCTGGGCAAAGACGGCGCCCATGGGGACCACGCCGGAGGTGATGCCCTTGGCAACCGTCATCAGATCAGGCGTCACGCCAAAATGCTGCGCCCCGAAGGCCGAGCCCAGGCGGCCAAAGCCGGTGATGACCTCGTCAAAGATCAGCAGGATACCGTGCTTGTCACAGATCGCCCGCAGCCGCTCCAGATAGCCCTTGGGGGGAATCAGCACGCCGGTGGAGCCAGCCACCGGCTCGACGATCACGGCGGCGATGGTGGAGGCATCGTGCAGGGCGACAATGCGCTCCAGCTCGTCCGCCAGATTGGCGCCATGTTCGGGCTGGCCGCGTGAATAGGTATTGCGGGCCAGATCATGGGTGTGGGGCAGGTGATCGACGCCCGGCATCAGGGGGCCAAAGAACTTGCGGTTGTTGACGATGCCGCCCACCGAAATGCCGCCAAAGCCCACACCGTGATAGCCGCGCTCGCGGCCGATGAAACGGGTGCGCGTGCCCTCGCCACGTACCCGGTGCCAGGCCAGCGCAATCTTCAGGGCGCTGTCCACCGCCTCGGAGCCGGAATTGGCGTAAAAGACGTGGTCAAAGCCTTCGGGCAACAGGGTGGTGAGGCGGCTGGCCAGTTCGAACGCAAGCGGATGCCCCATCTGGAAGGTGGGGGCAAAGTCGAGGGTGGCGACCTGCTGCTGCACGGCGCTGACGATGGCGGGCTGGGCGTGGCCGGCATTGCAGCACCACAGGCCGGCGGTGCCATCCAGGATCGAGCGGCCATCGTGGCTGGTATAATACATGCCCGCCGCCGAGGTGAGCAGGCGCGGCTTGGCCTTGAACTGGCGGTTTGCCGTAAACGGCATCCAGAAGGCTTCCAGATTGTTGGGAAGCTGACCGTCGGTGCCTGCACTACCCTTGGGCGTATTCATCAGAATTCCTCCGCGCGATGGCGAAACGCTAGCATTGTGGATATGGGGCGGCAAAGCGAAGCCGCGTGCTGGCTCAACTGTAGCGGCAGGCTGGACCCATGGCAGCCCATGGTGGAGCGACAAATTTCCTCGCCTCGGGCGCCTGCCCGGCTATGATAACGGCTGCTGCCAGACAGGAAACAGAACACATGACCAACACCGTCAGCTTCACCAGCATGGACCAGGGCACGGCCGAGGACTATGCGCTGCTCCATCATCTGGAGAAGGACTTCACGGCCAATACGGCAAACCGCGTGCTTGGCCACCTGCAGGCCCTGCAGGGTTCCATGGGCGGTCACAAGATTGACCGCTACCAGCACTCCCTGCAGACCGCCAGCCGCGCCCTGCGCGATGGCGCCAGCGAGGAAATGGTGGTGGCGGCCCTGATCCACGATGTGGGTGATCTGCTGGCGCCCGACAATCACAGCGATCTGGCGGCGGCCATCCTGCAGCCTTTTGTTTCAGCCCAAACCCATTGGATCGTCCGCCATCACGGGATTTTCCAGGGCTATTTCTTCTGGCACTTCATCGGTGGCGACCGTTTTGCCTTCGAGGCCTATCGCGGCCACGAACATTTTGATGCGACCCGCGCCTTCTGCGACCGCTGGGACCAGACGTCGTTTGATCCCGCTTATGACACCCTGGGCCTTGAGGTGTTCGAGCCCATGGTGCAGCGCATCTTTGCCCGCACACCTTATGAGGCGTCCCGCACCGCCGCCTGACTGGCCAGATAAAAGCGGCCGTGACGGAGGTATCCGCACGGCCGTTCGCCTGTCTGCTCTGGAAATACAGCGTATACATACTATATTGTTGTGCAGGCCATCCGTGCTGCCTGAGTTGATCGGCAGCGGCCCAGCCCCCAGGGCATGACGCCTTCATCAGGATCGGGCCCAAGATCGGGCTCAGAATCTGGCTCAGAATCTGGCTTAGGGTCTTGTTAACCTTGTTGCCCTAATTTCGCAGTGCACAATCGCCGGTGCAGCCACCTGTCGGATCGGGTGGTGGCGCTGGGCAGTGTTGCGTTGGAGTGCCCGTGCCATGTTGTACCAGATGTTCGAGATGACCCATGCTGCGGTGGCGCCCCTGCGCCTGGCCGCCGACACGGGCCGCAGCCTGCTGCGCAATGAATTCAATCCCTTTGCCTGGACCACGGCGGGGCGCCGCATGGCGGCTGCCTGCGACGTGTTCGAAAGTGCCACCCGGCGTTACGGCAAGCCCGAATGGGGCTTTGACCATTTCAGCCTGCCCGGGCGCCAGGTGCCGGTCACCCGCCGCGTGGTTGCCAGCAAACCATTTTGTAATCTGATCCATTTCGAGCGCGCGCCCGACTATACCGCTGGCCGCAATGATCCCAGGGTGCTGATCGTGGCGCCCCTGTCCGGGCACTATGCCACCCTGCTGCGCGGCACCGTGCAGGCCATGCTGCCCGAGCACGATGTCTATATCACCGACTGGCAGGACGCGCGCACGGTGCCTTTGGCGTTTGGCCGCTTCGACCTTGAGGACTATACGGATTATCTGATCGATTTCTTTCGCGTGCTGGGGCCGGGCGCCCATGGGCTTGGCGTCTGCCAGCCGGGTGTACCGCTGCTGGTGGCAACGGCTGTGATGTCGGCTGGTGGTGATCCCAATGTGCCCGCCTCCATCATCGTGATGGGCAGCCCCATCGATACACGTTGCTCCCCCACGGTGCCCAACCGTCTGGCGACGGAGCGACCGATCGAATGGTTCGAAAAGAACGTGATCACCCGGGTGCCGTTTCCCCACAGCGGCTTCATGCGGCAGGTCTATCCGGGCTTCCTGCAACTCACCGGCTTCATGACCATGAACCGCGAGCGCCACATGGATGCGCACCGCCGCCAGTTCAAGAATCTGGTAAGCGGTGATGGCGATGGCGCCAAGGCCCATCGCGATTTCTATGACGAATATCTCTCCGTCCTCGACATGTCGGCCGAATTCTATCTCCAGACCGTGCGCGAGGTCTTTCAGGAGCATCTGCTGCCGCGTGGTCTGATGCGCCATCGGGGTGTCCTTGTGGAACCGGCCGCCATCCGCACCACGGCCCTGATGACCGTGGAGGGCGAGAATGATGATATCTCCGGCATCGGCCAGACCCAGGCCGCCCATGATCTGTGCACGGGCATTCCCGCAGACCGCAAGGTGGATTACGTGCAGCCCGGCGTAGGGCATTATGGCGTCTTCAACGGATCGCGCTGGCGCTCGGAAATCCAGCCGCGTGTGCGCGATTTCATCCGTTCAAACCTCAAGCCCGCCTGAGGCGGCGGGCCCACGCCGGTGAAACCGCCCGATGAACCCGTCCCGCCCCCGCATCTTTGTGTCCATCGAAAAAGGCACGATCACCGAAATCGCCAGCACGGCCGAGGTCGATCTTGTGGTCTTTGACGTGGACCGCATGAAGCGTGCCGAGTTCGAGGCCTATGAACTGGAGCGCGTCACCGTGCCCCCGGACACGGCCCGCGTTGACGCAGCGGTGGCCGAGGCCGAGGCGGCGGTGGCAAAGCTTTCCGGCTAGATTGCAAAACGGCCAACCGCAGATCAGGCTGTTTGCCCAGTCTCAAGATCAAGGATCGCCAAATGTCTGCCAACACCGATATCGCCCGCCTCGTAGGGCGTCTGGCGCTTGCCCTGATCTTCATCCTGTCCGGCTTTAACAAGATCATGAACTTTGGTGCCTTCAGCGAGGGCCTGGCCGCAGGGGGCCTGCCGTTGCCACAGGTGCTGACGGTGCTGGCCATCGCCCTGGAACTGGGCTCTGCCCTGGCCCTGGCGGTTGGTTTCCAGGGGCGCCTGGCGGCTCTTGGCCTTGTGGTTTTCACCATTCTCGCCACCGCCATCGGCCATCGCTTCTGGGAGATTACCGATCCCGCCGTCCAGCCCATGCAGATGATCATGTTCCTCAAGAACATTGCCATTATCGGTGGGCTGCTGCAGGTCTGGGCGGGCGGTGTTGGCCGCTTTGCGCTTGGCCGGTCGACCATTGGCGGCAGCAAGGCAGGTTGACGGGTTGGCCTTCTGGCTGCCCCTCTCCGGTCTGGCACCGCAGGGCGCCATGGGTTATACAGGCGCGTCAATGCTGTAACCTGTAGACTGTGGCCCCTGATATGATCCGATTTGCTGCTTCCGCCGCCCTTGCGCTGCTTCTCACTCTCGCTGGCGCCATGGTGCCCGCCGTGGCTGCAACTGCCGTGCCCACCGCACCCGATGCGCTGATCCAGGAACTGGGCAACCAGGCGACCGCCATTTCCAAGGACAAGGGCCTGAGCGACGAGCAGCGGACGGTGAAGTTCCGCGAGATGCTGGCCCGCCATATGGACACCCAGGCCATGGCCCAGGTTGCCCTTGGCCGCTATTGGGCCAAGGCCAGCGAGGCCGAGCGCGTGGCCTATGTCGAGACCTACAGCGACTATCTGATCAAGGTCTATGGCCGCCGCCTGCGTGACCTTGGGGACTCGCGGGTGGAACTGGCCGGCAGCCGCACGATTGGGGTGGATGATGTCATCGTCGACACCCGCCTGATCTCTGGCATCGACCTTATTCCCATCAGCTTTCGCGTGCTCAAGCGCGCCGGGGCCAACCTGATCATCGACGTGCTGGCCGAAGGCACCTCGATCCTGGTGACCCAGCGCGACGAATTTTCAGCCGTGATCAAGGCCACCGGCAGCGTCGCCGGCCTGACCGAGAAGCTGAAGACCATCCAATAGGGGGGCTTCGCCTCCCAGAAGGCATCCCGCCGGGGAGGCAGAGCATGTCCCTGTCCATGCATGGCCCCAGAAAACGCTCCACCGGGGGCACCGGGGGGTTCAGGATCGATTTCCTCGCCCCCGCCGGCGACCCCGGCCTCAGCGGCCCGGGTTCGGTCTCGTGGCGGGTCAGCGCCAATCCCATTGCGCTGGCCGTGGGGGGCATTGCCGCCGTCATCCTGGAACTGGCCGAGCCGCGCATCCGCGCCGGGGTGTGGGACCATTCCACCTTCAAGACAGATCCCATCGCCCGCATGGAGCGCACGGGCCTGGCTGCCATGGCGGTCACCTATGGCCCGCATGCCGCCGCCCGCCTGACCTTTGACCGGGTCACCCGCATGCACCAGCGCGTGGGCGGCGAGACGCCAGAGGGCCTTGCCTATGAGGCCATGCAGCCCGAGCTGCTGACCTGGGTGCACGTAACCGCCGCCTGGGGCTTCCTGAACGCTTATGTGCGCCATGTGGATCCCGGCCTCTCGCGGGCGGATCAGGATCGCTATTATGCCGAGGGCGAGGTGGTGGCCCACGGCTTTGGCGCCAGTTGGACACCGACCTCGGTGGCAGAGGTCGACACCTATATGGCCGACATGCGCCCCCGCTTGGCCGGCAATGCAACCATTGCCGAGTTCCTGGCCATTGTCCGCAATGCCACGCCCTTTGGCGCCATGGCCCGCCCGCTGCAACGCCTGATCACCACGGCCGCCGTGGACCTGCTGCCGCCCGACCTGCGCCAGCAGCTAGGCCTGCCGGGCCAAAGCGCCCCCCTGACCCGTTCTTTCGTCAGCCTGCTGGCCGGTCTGGCCGGCTTTGCCAACCGCTTTGTGGATGGCCCCCCGCAGCAGGCCTGCAAGCGCATGGGCGTCTCCACCGACTGTCTGCGCTAGGCGGCATCAGGCCTCGCCCGGCTCTCCGGGAATTTTTTACCTTGCCGGGATGCAGCCGCCTGACCACAGCAGAGGCTGCCGCGCAGACCCCGATTTCCCATGGTGAGATTTATGGTGTATGAATTATGAAAGTTCAAGCGTATACATATTAAATACGCCACGATGTCCTGTAGGACGAAATCGGGGGATGGTCTGGATAATGGACAAGGCCGGAGTGATCCTTGGCGCCGCCAGCACGGCCCATCTTCTGTTCTCGATGCTGCTCATGCTCTCGGGGCGGCGGCAACTTCTCGACAGGTCATTTGCAAACGCCATTCTTTTCGCCAGCTTGCTTGTGGCGCTGGCAAACTTCCGATTTGTGCTGGAATCCGAGCCAGAGGGGCCCTGGGACCTGTGGCTTGATGTGCTGGGCGACGGCGCGGGCATTGCGGCAATGTCCTATCTGCTGGTGATCGTCGACCGCTACCGTGGAAGGCAGAGGCACCTTGCCCAGATTCTTTGGCCTGCCGGGCTTTGGTTCCTCGCCTGGACCCTTCCCGAGGTGCGGCAGTCGGAAGATCTGCGCATCCTTATCGAAAACGCCCTGTTCGCCGTTAATTTTGCCGCAGTCCTCTGGGCCGCACAAACGGCAGAGCGGGAGCGTTTGTCTGCACTGCGACCGATAGCCGTCGTCTCTGCCTGCGGGCTTGTTACCGCCTGCGGGGTCATGGGTGTGATCGTCGGCAGGGCTTCAATGCCGCCCGCCCCTCAGGAACCGCTTATGCTTCTTGCCTGCCAGGCGCCGGTCCTGATGCTTGCCTGCACGCTGCCGCTGGTGCTGTTCACCTTGATGCGCGAGCACGAAACCCAGATCATGGCCCGCCGCGAGGCCTTGGCATTGCAGGGGCGGGTGGCGGCCCTCAAGGCGGATGCGGCCCGGACCCAGCTCGCCCAGGGCATTGCCGGCGTTGCAACCTATGAGCTCAACACCCAAAGCAACACAGTCATCGCGTCTCCCTCAGCGCGTGAAATCTTTGGCCTGCCTGAAGATGGCGTCATCGCCCTGAGGGATGTCTTTGCGCGGCTTGTGCCAACCTCGGTGCCCATCCTTGACAGGATGCGCCTTGAACTCCTCAACGCTGACGCCGCCGGGTACACAACCTCTGGCGAGATCGAGGTCATGCATCCGCTGCGCGGGCGGCGGTTGATCTCTTTTATCGGCAGCCGGATCAGCAGCCCGCCGGGTATGGACCCGATCATAACCGGCGCGATAATCGACATAACCGACAGGCGCGCGGCGAAAGCACGGGTCATCCATACGGCCCAACTCGCCAAGCTGGGTGAAGTTGCCGCTGGTGTCGCTCATGAGCTGCGCCAGCCCCTCAATGCCCTGAAGATCGGCATCGCCAACCTTTCGAGGCAGGCCAGAAGCGAAATGCCGGACCCGGAGCAGCTGGATGCGCGTCTGGCCCGGCTGGCGCGGTACATTGACCGTGCCAACAACATCATCGAAGCCATGCGCAAACTCTCGCGCGGCCCCTCGGAGCAGCAGATCCGCTTTGATGCCGGCACCGCCGTCCGAGACGCGCTGGTGCTGCAGACCGAATCGGCACGCCTCCAGGGGATGGAGATTTCTGTTTCCATTGAGCCCGACCTGATGATCATGGGCGATCCGGCCCGCCTGGAGCAGGCGATCTTCAATCTGGTCTCCAACGCGGTCTATGCCGTGAGCCAGAGGTCGCCCCTCAAGGTGGGTTCAGTCCTTGTTGATTTGTCGCTGCACCCCGTGGGCGACGAGATCGAGATCGTGGTGGCCGACAATGGCCCCGGCATCGCACCTGAGGTGGAGGCAAGGCTGTTTCAGGCCTTCAACACCAACAAGCCGTCGGCCAGCGGCACCGGCCTTGGCCTGTCGATCGTCCATGCTATCATCGTGAGGGAGTTCCAGGGCAGCATCACGGCAACAAGCTCGCCAAACGGGGCGCGCTTCGTGATGCGGATTCCAAGCGCGCCAGCGCCCGTTGTTTTTTCCACGCAGCAAGTCGCCTTCGCACTCATGTCGGCATGAAAAAACCGACCCTAAAAAAGTAAAATTTATACAAATTATTTAGTTAAGATACTTTATTCCCAATCTGATAGAAAAATTGGTGGCGCCTGAGCCCACCATGTCTTACCAATTCTGTCGCGTGGGGGAGGGAGGGTGCAATGGCGCTCGCAATCCCCCGCCGCATTGGCGCGCTGCGTTGGAATCGCTGTTCGTAGGCAATGCTATTCGGTGGTGTCGTCTGACCCTGCGCCGTGCAGGGCAACAGGCGTGAGCACCATGATCTGATGGCCTATGGCTCGCAACCGCCCGGGTGGGGGGCCGGGTGGCCTTGTGATGGGGACGTGGCTTGGTGCAGCATCCTCTGGTGGTTGATCTCGACGGCACCCTGATCCTCACGGACATGCTGCACGAGAGCGCCCTGCGTGTCCTGCGGCTCAGCCCCGCCCAGGTGCTGCGCATGCCGTTCTGGCTGTCCAGAGGCAAGGCGGTCCTCAAGGCGCGTCTTGCCGCCGTCGCTGATTTTGATCCCGGCACGACGCCCTATAATCAGGACCTGCTGGCCTGGCTGCGCGCCCAGCGTGCCGGGGGCCGGCGCCTGATCCTGTGCACCGCGTCGGACCGCGTCATTGCCGACTCCATCGCCAGCCATCTTGAAATCTTCGATGAAGTCATCGCAAGTGATGGTGTCAGGAACCTGGCCGGCGAGGCCAAGGCTGACGTACTGGAGCGCCGGTTTGGCAGGGCAGGGTTCGACTATGCCGGCAATTCCGGGGCCGATCTTGCGGTGTGGCAGCGCGCCCGGCGTGGGGTTGTCGTGAACGCATCAAGGGATTTGGCCAATAAGGCTGGAAAGATCTGCGACGTGGAACGCGTTTTCCCCCCGAAAAGCCGAGGACTGGCCGTCTGGTCGCGGGTGCTGCGCGTCCACCAGTGGCTGAAAAACCTGCTTCTGGTGATGCCCGCCCTGGCCGGTCACGATTTCCATGACCCTGGGATCTGGTTGTCCCTCGCTCTGGCGTTTCTGTCGTTCAGCCTGTGTGCCTCGGCGGTCTATATCGCCAATGACCTGCTGGATCTGGAGAGCGACAGGCTGCACCCGCGCAAAAAGAACCGCCCCTTTGCCGCCGGGCTGGTGCCAACCTCCCTGGGCCTGGTGGCGGGGCCTGTGCTGCTGTGCGCCAGTCTGGCCATCGGCAGTCTGGTGGGCGGCGCCTTTCTGGGCTGTCTGGCCTTCTATTTCCTGCTTACCTGCCTCTATTCCTGGACACTGAAAAAGCTGGTGCTGGTTGATTGCCTGACGCTGGCCATGCTCTACACGATCCGCATCATCACCGGGGCGGTGGTGGTGGGGCACCATCTGTCCTTCTGGTTGCTGGCGTTTTCGGTCTTCCTGTTTCTGTCGCTGGCCTTTGTGAAACGCTATGCGGAGCTGTCTGTCTTGGTGCTGAGTGGCAATGACCGGATCCATGGGCGGGGCTATCAGGCCGGCGATGCGCCCCTGATCCAGACCATGGGCGTGGCGGCAGGCTATTCCGCCGTCCTCGTGCTGGCGCTCTATCTGAACAGTGAGGCGGTCGTCACCCTCTACCGCGCGCCGCAGGTGATCTGGGGGGCCGTGCCGGTGATGCTGTTCTGGATCAGCTGGATGTGGATGCAGGCGCACCGCGGCAGGATGCATGACGACCCGCTGGTCTTTGCCGTCAAGGATGGCGCCAGCCTCGTCACGGGCCTGGCCTTTGCCAGCGTGCTGCTGGCTGGCACGGTGGGCCTGCCTTGGTAAGCGTCACGTCCTGGGGCCGACTTTCGCACCACGCCCATTGTGTAACCGCCTTCACCAGCGGTGCCGCTGTGGCGGACGTCATCCGCAGCACAAGGCCCGGCCTTGCCCATGGCATGGGCCGCAGCTATGGCGATGTCTGCCTGAACGCGGGGGGGCAGCTATGGGCCACCCGCGGGCTTGATCACTTCATCGCCTTTGATGCAGGCACCGGGCGCCTCGTTTGTGAGGCAGGCGTTCTGCTGGGGGATATCCAGCGGCTGATGGTGCCCCGGGGCTGGATGCTGCCTGTGGTGCCAGGAACCCAGTTTGTGACAGTCGGCGGCGCCATTGCCAATGATGTGCATGGCAAGAACCACCATGTGCAGGGCACCTTTGGCGATCATGTCCGCTGGCTAAGCCTGGCACGCACCGACGGCGAAACGCTGACCTGCGGGCCCGATGTTCTGCCCGGCTGGTTTGCCGCCACCGTTGGCGGCCTTGGCCTGACGGGCGTGATCGTGGCGGCCGAACTGCAGCTGCGCCCGGTGCCGGGGCCGTGGCTGGCGACCGAAACCCTTGTGCAGGCTGATCTCGACGCGTTCTTTTTCCTGTCGGATGCCTCTGACGCGGGGTGGGAGCACACGGTTTCCTGGATCGACTGTCTGGCCGGTGATGCCGGGCGGGGCATCTTCATGCGGGCCAATCCGGTGGAGGCCGGGGAGCGGCCGGAGCCTGTCGCCCGCACGCTCGCCATGCCTTTGGTGCCGCCCGTCTCCCTCGTCAACCGGCTCAGCCTGCGGCCCTTCAATCTGGCCTATAACGCCCTCAAGAAGCGGCAGGCGGGGCGGGCGATTGTGCATTACCAGCCCTTCTTCCACCCGCTTGACAATGTGCGCGACTGGAACCGCATGTATGGGCCGAAGGGCTTTTACCAATACCAGTGTGTCGTGCCGCGTGCCGTGGGGCCTGAGGCCACCCGGGCCCTGTTGCAGGCGATTGCGCGCTCGGGGCAGGGCTCGTTCCTCTCGGTACTGAAGACCTTTGGGGATCGCCCGCCCGTGGGCATGCTCAGCTTTGCGCAGCCAGGCGCAACACTCGCCCTTGATTTCACCAACAACGGCGGCCGCACCCTCAAGCTGTTCGAAAGCCTCGACGCCATTGTGCGCGAGGCGGGCGGCCGCCTCTATCCCGCCAAGGACGCGCGCATGCCGCGTGATCTTTTTGAGGCGGGCTATCCGCGCCTTGCCGAATTCCTCACCTATCGCGACCCGGGCATCAGTTCCGACATGTCGCGCCGCCTGATGGGAAACTGATGTGAGCGCGCGCAATAAAATCGTCATCCTCGGCGCCACCTCGGCCATCGCCCAACACTGCGCCCGGCTGTGGGCCGCTGAAGGGGCAGGCGAGATGGTGCTGGTGGGCCGCGATGCCGCCAGGCTTCAGGTGGTGGCCGATGACCTGCGGGTGCGGGGCCGCGACATGATCATCAGCACCCGGGTGGCCGACTTTGCCGACCCACAAAAGATCCAGGCTTTTGCCGACGAGATCGCCGGGGCCGGACCGCCCGATGTGGTGCTGATCGCGCACGGTTCCCTGCCCGACCAGGCGGCGTGCCAGAGCGATCTGGCGGCCTGCCGCGAGGCGCTGGAGATCAACGCCCTGTCGCCGGTTCTGTTTGCCGAGGCCTTTGTGGGCCATATGGAGCGGGCGAACCGGGGCACGCTGGCCATCATCGGTTCGGTCGCTGGCGACCGGGGGCGCAAGTCGAATTATGTTTATGGCGCCGCCAAGGGCTTGGTCACCCGTTATGCCCAGGGCCTGCAGCACCGCCTGGCGGCCTCGGCAGTCAGGGTGGTGCTGATTAAGCCCGGCCCCACGGACACGCCCATGACGGCCCATCTCAAAAGCCAGGGGGTGGCACTGGCACCGGTCGAGGCAGTGGCGGCACGCATCACGGGCGCCATCGCCCGCGGCAGCCTTGTCTGCCATGCTCCTGCGAAATGGGGACTGATCATGATGATCATTCGCCATCTGCCGTGGTTCGTATTCAGGAAAATGGATATCTGAAATGGCTCTACCAGACCACGTCGCAGCCTCGCCAGCGCGCCCGGCGCCCCGTCAGCTGATCGGCGCCCTGATTTTCCCCGTGGCCTTTGTCATCGCATCGCTTGGCAGACTTCTGCCGTTCGCGCCGTTTATGCCGGAAGCTGGCCTCGACCCGTCGTGGGTGTTTGGCATGAACCAGGCCATGGCCCAGGGGCTGGTGCTGGGCCGTGATATTTTCTTCACCTACGGACCCTATGCCTCTGTTGGCACGCAATTTTATCACCCGGTGACAGATGGCCTGATGATGTGGGGCTCTGTGTGCTTTGCCATGCCGTTTGTCCTGGGGGTCCTGCTTCTTTTCAGGAACAGCCATTGGGTGATCAGGACGGCACTGGTGCTGGCACTGGTCCTCTTGCCCAAGTATTCCGATGCCTTGTTCTTTGCCCACGCCCTTTTTGTGGGTTTTTTCGCAACCGGACGGGATGTTGAGGCACGCTCGGGGCAGTTGCGCACCATCGGCTGCCTGCTTGTTCTGCTGCTCCCCTTTGGCCTTGCGCCGCTGGTAAAGGGCAGTTTCATTCTGATCTATGCCCCTGTGTTGATGCTGGTTGTTCTGCATCAGCTGACCATCAGGAATTGGTTGGTCGCGGCGATTTGTGGGATGGCGCCCCTTGTATACATGGCTGTATTTTGGGTTGCAGCGGGCCAAAAAATAGCCAATCTTTTTTCTTATCTGGACGGGCTTCGGCCGATTACCTCCGGCTATACTGACGCAATGTCTATAAATGGCCCAATTAGTGAGCTGTTATTATTCGGACTGACAGCAATATTTTTTGGATATACGATTTACAAATCTGAAAACAAGCCAAATTCAAAAAAAGCCATCCAAATACTAATTATTTTTGTCTCTTTTTTGGTCGCATTGAAGGCAGGTTGTGTTCGCCAGGATGGGCATGCGGTAAAAACCGGGATTTTCTTGTTTTTCTCGGCCCTTTTGATCTTCAATTTAACGCCCAGAAAGACACCTGGGTTCGCAGTTGCCATTTTTATAATAGCCACTTTCAATCTTTCCCTGCCTGTTTACTATCACGGCGGGGACAACATTGAATCCCGGTTCGACAAGACCTTTGAGCGCTATGCAGTTGCGTGGAATGGCCTGCAAAGTCGCCTCTCTGACGATGGCGATCTGGCGCGTTCGTTCGCCATTGCCACGGCTCGAATTGCTGGGGAAGCAGCGCTTCCGGTCCTGCCCGGGACATCTGACATCTACTCTTATGGGCAAAGTGCACTGATCGCGTCGGGTAACCAGTGGAATCCCCGCCCGGTTTTCCAGAGCTATTCCGCCTATACACCGGCTCTGGCGGAAATGAACAATGCCCACCTCAGTGGTGAGGGCGCGCCTGATAATCTGTTCTTCGCTGTCCAGCCCATCGATGGCCGCTTTCCCGCACTTGAAGACGGGCTGAGTTGGCCCACCATCCTGCAAAACTACCGGCCGGCCGGTTTCGCTGGTGAGTATCTGATTCTGAAGAAACAGTCGGCATCCCCGGTTGTTCTGCCACAGCCGCTCATCAAGGCGCAGCACGCGCTTGGCGAGATCGTTGCGGTTCCCCACGGCAGCGGCCCGATGTTCGCCCGCATCAAGTTCCGCAAAAGTATTGTGGGGAAAATCGCCGATCTTGCCCTGAAATCAGCAAAGCTCAGGCTGTGGGTGATGCTGGACGATGGAACCGTCAGGCAGTACCGCCTGATCGCTGGCATGACCGAGACCGGCTTTCTGATCTCGCCACTGGTGGGGTCGGCCGCAGATTTCGCGCAGCTTTATAGCAATCCGGGGGCGCTGGACGGCAAAAGGGTGCGGTCGCTGTCAATCGTTTCCTTCGGCCTTCCCGGCGCCTTCAGGGAAGAGTACGAGATCGCCTTCCTCCCCCTGTCCTCGCCCCGAGCGCCATGAATTGGGCCAGGGACAGCGGCAACCAGCCATTTCATCGTGAAGGAAATCGCTTGACCCTGACCCCTGGTCTTTGGCGGCTTTCGCCGGCCCGTCTTGGCGGCGCCTTTGCGGCGCTGATGATTGGCCTTTCCATCGTCGGGGGTATACGGAACTACTCAGCCATTCCCTATTGGGACATGTGGGATAGCACCCTGAACATGATGCTGCGCCTCCAGAATGGCGATACGGGTGTGTGGTGGGCGCAGCACAATGAGCACAGGATCATTCTCTCGCGCGGGCTGTTCTGGCTTGATTACACATTCTTTGACGGAATGAGCTATTTTCTGATTTTGGCAAATTATGCCTTTGCCACTGTGGCGGCCTTTTTCATGTATCTTTTCATGAAGAGGTTTGACGACAGGCGCGACGGGTGGACGGCGAACACATGGGCCTTGCTGTGCTTCATTGTGGGCGCCCTCTTTCTGTGGACCCAGAGTGATAATTTTACCCATGCCTTCCAGTCAGAGTTTTTTCTGGCGCAGCTGCTGCCACTGATGGCGTTCTATTTTCTGGCAAGATCAGCGACCTCATCGGTCTGGTGGGATTTCGCCATCGCGTGCCTGCTTGGCATTCTGTCGGCCGGCACGCTGGCCAGTGGCGTCATTGTTGCCCCGCTCATGCTTGCCTATGTGCTTGTGCTGCGGCAGGGCCATGGCCGGGCCGTAATTCTTTTGATCACTGCAGTCGTGATCGGGGTGGCCTATTTCAAGGGCTACAGCAAGCCCGGTGGCCATGGCTCGCTGACGGATACACTGCTTCATCGCCCACTTGATGCCTTCAACTATGCGATGATGTTCCTTGGCACCCCGTTCAATTTCCTGGTCGGTGGCCGCCGACTTGGCGCGCTTGTGGCGCTGATTGCGGGCATTGTGTTCACCATCACCTCTGCTGTCCTGGTCCGGCGGTGGTTTTTCACGGTGGAAAAATCGCCCTTTGCTGCGGCCCTGCTTTTCTTCATTGCCTATATCGGTGCCTCGGCGGTGGCGACGGCTGGCGGTCGTCTGGCCCTGGGTGAGGAGAGCGTTTTTGCCCTGCGCTATACCACGCCAGCCCTCATGGCCTGGGCCGCCCTGCTTTTGCTGCTGTGGCACCGGGCAAGTTTCAGGCCGGCCACGGACACCAGGAACCACGTGATGCTGTTCGTGGGTCTTGGCGCGCTCATGCTGACCTATCAGGCCAAGGCCCTGCGGAATGCCGGCGAGACCCTGTTCCCACGGGAGGTGGCGGCCCTTGCCCTCACCCTCGACATCAATGACGAGGCTGCCATCAAGAGCGTGTATCCCGTTGCTGAGCGCGCCCGCATGCTCTCGGCGGCGGCAAGGCCGCTCGGCCTGTCATTTTTTGGCCAGCCGCCTTATGCCCATCTCGACCAGGCGCTGGGCATGGCCTTTGCCGTGCCTGAGGCACCGGCCTGTCTGGGCTCCCTTGATGCGGCCGTGCCGGTTGATGGGGCGCCTGCCTTTATTCTGGTCACGGGCTGGATGTTTGATCCGCTGACACGCGCCGCGCCCCGGCTTGTCCGCTTCGTCAATGACAAGGGCCTGGTTACGGGGTTCGCCATGGTCGGCAAGAGGCGACAGGACGTGGCAAAGCAAACCGATGCACGGGCGGAATACGCCGGCTTTGTCGGCTATGTTCAGGTGGCATCCGCCGGCAGCACCCTTGTCGCGACCGGCCAGGAGCCACGTTGCCGGATTGATTTCCGCCTCCCCTGACGGGCGCGGTGCGGGTGTGGGTGGGCAGAATGGGTGATGGCATGGCGCAGACGCGGAAAATCGTTCTTCCCGGCGGGGCTGGTCTGGTGGGGCAGAACCTGGTGGCCCGCCTCAGGGCCAAGGGCTATGCGGACATCGTTGTGCTCGACAAGCACCGCGCCAATCTCGAGGTCCTGAAGCGGGTGCAGCCGGGTATCGTGGCGGAATACGCCGACCTGGCCGAGCCGGGCGACTGGCAGCGCCATTTTGCCGACGCCCAGGTGGTGGTGATGCTGCAGGCCCAGATTGGCGGTAACAATTACGATGAATTTGTCCGCAACAATGTGCAGTCGACACGGCTGGTGATGGAAGCCATCAGGGCGCATCAGGTGCCTGACCTCATCCACATCAGTTCCTCGGTGGTGGTGTCGGTGGCTGATGATTTCTATACTCGCACCAAGACCGAGCAGGAGGCGCTGGTGCTGGCCAGCGGCCTCGAATGCCCCATCCTGCGGCCAACGCTGATGTTTGGCTGGTTCGACCGCAAGCATCTGGGCTGGCTGTCGCGTTTCATGAAGAAGGTGCCGGTGTTTCCCATCCCGGGCCATGGCCGCTATATGCGCCAGCCCCTTTATGTCGGGGATTTCTGCAACATCATCATCAGTTGCATCGAAAAGCGGGTGCGCAGCGGCACCTTCAACATTTCCGGCCACGAGCAGATCGACTACATCGACATTGTCCGCGAAATCCGCAAGGCGACCCGCGCCCAGGCGATGATCCTGCGCATACCCTATTCCCTGTTTCATGCCCTGCTCTGGCTCTGGGGCCTGTTCGACCGCAACCCGCCCTTTACCACCCAGCAGCTTGCAGCCCTGGTGGCCCGCGACAGCTTCGAGGTGATCGACTGGCCGGGCATCTTTGGCGTGCCCCTCACCCCTTTTGCCCAGGCGATTGATGAAACCTTCAACGACCCGCGCTATGGCGACGTGGTTCTGGAGTTCTGACGATGGTGGCCCAACCGCAGCGGATCGCAGTGCTTGGCGCTGGCCCCATGGGGCTGGCGGTGGCCTATCAGCTGGTCCTTGATGGCCACAGGCCCGTGGTGTTCGAGGCGGACGACCGTGTGGGCGGCATGACCGCAAGCTTTGATTTCAACGGCCTTGCGATCGAGCGCTATTACCATTTCCACTGTATCTCGGACCATGATTTCCTGCAGGTGCTGGGGGAACTGGGCCTTGCCCACAGGATGCGCTGGGTCGAGACGCGCATGGGCTATTGGTATCAGAACAGGTTACAGGCCTGGGGTAACCCGCTGGCCCTGCTGAAATTCCGTGGCCTGGGGCTGGTGGCCAAGTTTCGCTATGGCCTGCATGCCTTTTTGTGCACCCGGCGCAACGACTGGCG
>CANCOY010000030.1 GCA_947379865.1 Acetobacteraceae bacterium | reverse complement strand
GCCAGGTCCAGGCCAGGCGCAGGCGCCCCCCTTATGACCATCCGCGTGGGTTCCTCAACCAGGGCCTCGAGGGCCCCGCCCAGATCCGCGATGCCGCCGACCTCTACGGTGTCGACCCAATACCACTTCTCCAGGGAGAAGCCGGTTTTTGTCAGCCCGGCAGGGGTCATCTGCCATATCTTGGTCTGGTGCTTGTTGCTGGCGGACCTCAGGATTGTGAGATGGTCCGTCACCGGCCCACCTGCTGCCCGCCAAGCCCGGCGAGTTCGGCGATGGTCGCCGCCAAAACACTGCGGATGCCAAGGCGCGTGACATAGCCATGAACAAGCGATACCGTCAGGTCATCAAGCCCTGAAGTGTTCTGTGCCCCGCCGCGATTGCAGTCGCTGGCGGGGTTTTTCTTTTGGTCGTGATGGTCGCTTGCGCGCAAATGGCGCGCAGAGAGCGCGGCAGGCTGGGGGGCCTGATCCGACAAGTCATTGGTATCAAAGGGAGATAATGGTGCTGCCGGACAGGATTGAACTGTCGACCTCTCCCTTACCAAGGGAGTGCTCTACCACTGAGCTACGGCAGCATGGCCCGACCGGGTGTTCCGGTGGGGTTCATCAGGCGGCGGAAACTGCCATAGGGCAGAAGGGTACGCAAGGGGCCGGGCAAACTTCGTGCAAACGGCCCCTCACAGAGGCAAGCGGGCGACCCGATCCGGCCTAGGGCGTCTTGGGAGGCGTTGGAACCTTGAGGGTACCAAGGGTCTTTGGCTTCAGCAATTCGGTGTCGTTGGTCACCTGGGCCGGGCCGCTGCCGCCGGGGGCAGCCTTGGGCACCGGGGCGACACCCACGTCGCGGGCCGCCGGCGTCTCGGGCGAGCCCATCATCAGGCCGCCACCAGCCGGGCTATAGGGCACCGAGGGCGGCAAGGCGGGCGGGGTGCCTGCCACCGCACCGGCAGCCGGGGCCACGCCCGCAGGCGATGCCGCCGCCGGGGAGAGGCCCGAGGGCAGTGGCACGACGGTGCCGGCCGGCTCCGCCAGCGGGGCCTGGCCGGGCACCATGGTATCGGGCCGGGCAGAAATGGTCTGGGGACCAAGGGGGGCGCCGCGCGAGGCGTTGTAGCGATCCGCCCCGACATAGACGAGGCCCCCTGCGGCCACCGCCAGCAGGGCAAAGACGCCCATCAGGCCCCAGTCCGTGCCCTTCTTCACCCGGCGGCGGGCAATGGGCGGGCTTGCCTCCAGCGTCGGGCGCTGGGGGCCCTTGGCGGGCCGGGTATCGGCCGTGAGGGGCGGATTGTCGGTCTGTCTGCGGGCCATGGGCTCAGTCATCAAGAGGGGTTCAGGGGCGGAAGAGCCCGGCTACCCCGGGTGCTGGCGCGGAGTATGCCGTTGGTGCCCGAGCCTGTCGATGATTCGGGTCGTATTCTACAGATAGTGTCAGCCTATACAGATGGCAGCGGGGGCCGGCTGGTACCAGCCCCCGCCCTGCCGCTGCCTCAGATCCGTGGCAGCGGGGTTTCGGCAATCTTCAGGATCTGCTTGCCGAGGTTCCGGCCCTCGAACAGGCGGCGCAGGGTGGCGGGGGCATTTTCCAGCCCTTCCTGCACGTCCTCGGCGGTGATCAGCTTGCCTTCGCCAATCCACTTGCCAAGCGCCGCCACGGCCTCGGGGAAGCGCGGCGCATAGTCGAGAACGATGAAGCCCTCTACCCGCGCCCGCATGATGACGATCTGCATATAGTTGCGCGGACCCGGCGGCGGCTCTGTCGCGTTGTAGGAAGAAATGCCGCCGCACAGCACCACGCGCGCCCGCAGCGCCAGATTGGCGAGACCCGCTTCCAGCACCTCGCCGCCGACATTGTCAAAGAACACGTTGATGCCCTTGGGGGCGATTTCCTTGATCCGCTGGGTCAGATTGCCTTCGCGATAGTCCAGCGCATGGTCAAAGCCCGCCGTCTCGCGCAGCCAGCGGGTCTTGTCCGGGCCACCGGCGGTGCCGATGACGGTGGCGCCCATCAGCTTGGCCAGCTGCCCCGCGACCGAGCCGGTGGCGCCTGCCGCACCCGAGACCAGCACCACCTCGCCCGCCGCCGGCTTGCCCAGGTCGAGCATGCCGAAATAGGCCGTCAGGCCGGTGATGCCAAAGATGCTGACCGGCGCCGTCAGCGGCACGCCCGCCGGTACCTTGGTCAGGGGCATGATGCCGCCGCCAGAGGTCGTCAGATAATCCACCCAGCCAAAAGTGCCCTGCACGATTTCGCCCGGCTTGAAATTGGGGTTCTTTGATTCGATCACCTGGCCCACGGCGCCGGCGCGCATGGGCTCGCCGATCTGCACCGGCGGCAGATAGCTGGGCCGGTCTTCCATCCAGCCGCGCTGGGTGGGATCGAACGAGAGGTACAGGTTGCGGATCAGCACCTCGCCCTCGGCAGGAACCGGGATCGGCGCCTCTTCCATGCGGAAGTCACTGTCCTTGACCATGCCATGGGGGCGGGCGGCCAGGACCATGCGGCGGTTCACATCATTACGCATCAGGCGTCTCCTTGGTCTGGGGCGCCCTCAGCGGGGCACCCTTGCTGTGTTGAATTTCACTCGGCGGCTGCCGGGACCAGACGATGCTCCACCCGCACCTCCGGCACCGGCTGGCCGGTAAGCCAGGCTTCCATCAGGCCGTTCACGATCTCGGGCTGTTCCTGCTGCACCCAGTGCGAGCAGCGCGGCACATAGCGTAGGGTCAGGTTACTGACAAAACGGTCGGTGCCAAAGGTCAGCTCCTTGCCAAGGGCCGTATCTTCCTCGCCCCAGATCATCAGGGTTGGCGTTTCCACCGTGGGCCAGCCCTCGCGCATCTCGGGCACGCCACCGCCGCGCAGGGCAGCGCGGTAATAGTTGATCATGGCGGTCAGCGCGCCAGGTGCGGCCGCATTGGCGCGATAGATTTCCAGATCCGCCTCTGTAAAGCGGCTTTTGTCGATCGCCATGTTGCGAAAGACATCGCCAATGGCCCGGGCACGGCGCGCGCCAAACAGGAACTCTGGCAGCCAGGGGATCTGGAAGAAGAAGATGTACCACGAGCGCTTGAACTGCGCCCAGGTGCGCAGCCCCTCATCAAAGCGGGCCGGATGCGGCAGGTTCATGACGATCAGCCGGGTCAGCGGGCGGATGCGGCGGATGGCGAACATCCAGGCAATGGCCCCACCCCAGTCATGGGCGATCAGCACGACTTCCCGGGCACCAGACGCATCAATCAGCCCCGCCACGTCGCCCAAAAGGGCATCCATGCGATAGTCCGAGACGAGCGGCGGGCGCGAGGAATTGCCATAGCCCCGCAGGTTCGGCGCCCAGGCCCTGTAGCCCAGCCGGGCCAGCAGCGGCAGCTGGTGACGCCAGGAATAACCATGTTCCGGAAAGCCATGCAGGCACAGCGCCAGGCGATCGCCCGAGCCTTCTTCCAGCACTTCAAAACGCAGGCCATTGGCCTCGACAAAGATTGTCTGCATGCCCCGTATTCCTTAATAGCGCCCGCGCCTAGCATCAAGCCGGCGCACGAATTCCCCAAGCACGCGACGATAAAGCTCGTCCTTCAGCACCGCGTCCTCCACCCCCATGTCGAGATTGGGGTTGTCGTTGACCTCGATGACAAAGACGCCACGCTCGTTTTCCTTGATGTCCACGCCATAAAGGCCATTGCCGATCAGGCGCGCCGCCTGTACCGCCAGGCGTACCACATTGGCCGGCGCATCCTCCACCGCAAGGGTGCGGGCGTCACCTTCGGAAAAGCCGCCACCCTGCTCGTGCTTCACGATCTGCCAGTGCTTCTTCGACATGAAATACTGGCAGACAAAGATCGCCTCGCCCGCCAGCACGCCCACGCGCCAGTCGAATTCCGTCGGCATGAATTCCTGAGCGAGAATGATTTCCGAGTCCTTCAGCATGGAGCCGGCAATCTCAAGCAGTTCCTCGCGGTTGTTCGCCTTCTTCACACCCTTGGAAAAGGCGCCGTCGGGAATCTTCAGCACCACCGGCCAGGCGATCTGGTCTTCCAGCGCCTTCAGGCCACCACGGCCGACAATCTCGGTACGCGGCGCCGGCACACCATTGGCCCGCAGCAGTTCCGCCAGATAGACCTTGTTGGTGCAGCGCAGGATGGAGGTGGGATCATCCATCACCGGCATGCCCTCTGCCTCCGCCCGCTTGGCAAAGCGGAAGGTGTGATGGGGGATCGAGGTGGTCTCGCGGATGAACAGGGCGTCGAACTGTGCCAGCTTCAGGAAGTCGCGCTTTTCGATCAGCTCGACATCAATCCCCATCTGCTCACCGATTTTCTGGAACTTGGTGAGTGTCTTGGCACTCGACGGCGGCAGGGGATCGAGCGGGTCGTGCAGGATGGCCAGGTCATAGCGGGGCGTCGCGCGGGCCACCCGGGGCTTCACCCAGCGCCGCCGCGTATAGCTCTCCAGGGCCGAGCGGAACAGGCCGTCCAACTCTGCCGGCACCTCGCGGGGGGAGAGGGTTTCAATGGCCCGGATGCGCCAGCGGCCGTCGCGCTCCACCAGCAGCTTCAGCAAAGGGCAGCGGAACAGATCAAAGGTCGCCTCGGCCAGATCCTCGAACATGGGGTCCAGCGTCTCACCAAAGAACACCGGCACCTCGAAGGCGGCCTCATCCAGGCGCGGTGTCTTTTTCAGGGTACGGCGCAACACCACGTCCAACTCGCCCAGGCGGCCGCGATAAAGCGCCTTCTGGCCCAGTTCCAGAATGGTCTCCACCGCCGGGATTACCTTGTCCTGGCGGGCTTCGGCCAGCAGCGAGCAGTAATAGCCGGCCGACAGATAGTCATAGTCCCGGCACAGGTTGACGACACGCGGATTGCGCGGGCTGAAGCGTTCGGGGTCGGCGATGTATTCGGCCACGGTCACCACCCGTTTGCCCGGGTCTTCCCAGCGGAAATCCCCCGCCTTCTCGACGACGATCACATGGGCCGGCATCAGGCCACCGTCCGGCGCGAGAGGACCAGGGCGGCCCGGGCCTTGCCCCGGCCCCAGCGCGACATGCGCGCGAAATCGGCCCGTGCAATGGGCATGTGAATCGAATCCATGGGTGAACGGTCCTTATAGACCCAGGGGTCATTGATGTAGACAAAGCGCCGGTCAAGGCCAACCACGGTCACCCAATGCGGCTGCTTCTGGCCGGAGGTGCGCCAGGTCGAGACCAGCACGATGGGAATGGCGCCCGCCTCGATCCGCTCTGCCAGGGTTTCCACCCCCAGGGGCTGCTCGACGGCGCGCACGCTGGTGGTCGCCAGTTCAGCGGCGAAATCCGCTTCCACCAGGCGCATCACTTCCTTCTTTTCGGGCCGACGCACGGAATCAATGAACATGGCGTCGCCGTCGGGGGCGAACAGTTCCACCGCAAAGCCGCGCCGCCAGGCGGCCAACGCCAGGCCCCGGCTGCCACAGCCGCCAAGGCCAGAGGTCATGAAGATGGTGGTTGCCTCGCGCCACAGGCGCATCTCCTCGGTCGGCTCCATGGGGCGGCTTGGCTCCAGCGCCCGCATGGCCATCAGCAGCGCCGCCGGGCCACAGGTAAAATCCAGAGTCTGGCGATAATAAGGCACCGGCAGCAGGCGCGGCGGGGCCTCTGGCGCCAGCATCTTTTCCATGCGGATGGCGTCGGCATGGTCTTCGTAATAATCGGGATAATGGCCAAAGGCCCGATAGCCCAGGCTCTTGAACAGGGTCTGGGCGGGCAGGTTGTCCACCCGCGTTTCCAGCCGGATGAAGGCGCGCTCCTCGGCGGTCGCCGCCGCTGCCGCCCCCTCCATCAGGGCGCGGGCATGGCCGCCGCCGCGTGCGTCCGGCGCCACGGCAATGGAATAGATCCGCGCCAGGGAAGACCCGGCATGGAACAGCACCGTCACATAGCCGCACAGGCCCGCCGCCCCCTCAGCCACCAGAGTAGCCTGATGGCCGCGTGCAATCAGGCGGCGGAAGCTGCGTTCCGATATGCGGTCGGTGGCAAAGACGCTGTTCTCCAGCGCCACCAGCGCCGCCACATCATCAAGCGTCGCGCGCCGGATCTGGGTCAGAGCAGGAGGGACGATTTGCTTTGCAGTCATGCTGCCATCATGGCCCATCGGGCGGGCGCGGTCACGCCCACCCGGGGAGCCAGATCAGAGGCCAAGCACCAGCTTTGCCATGATGTTGCGCTGAACCTCGTTCGAGCCGCCATAGATGGAGGCGGCGCGGGTGTTGAGGTAATGGGGCACCACCCGGGCGGCATAGTCGGGGCCAACCGGCGGTGCATTGCCGGTGGGCGCCGCCTCGCCGCGCTGGAAGGGCGTGCCCCACTGGGCAATGGCCTCCACCGCGATTTCGGTGATGCGCTGCTGCGTCTCGGAACCGCAGGTCTTGAGCAGCGAGGATTCCGGGCCGGGCGAGCCGCCCTTGCTGAGGGAGGCCATGATCCGGTGCTCGGTCATCTCGAGGCTGAGCAGGTCGATCTCGGCCGCGTCGATCTTGGCGCGGAAGCCCGGGTCCTCGATCAGGGGCTGGCCGCCATCCGTCTCGGCGCCGGCGATGCGACGCAGGCTGTCGAGCGCCACCTTCAGGCGGGTGGAATAGGAGCCGCCGCGCTCGAACTCCAGCAGGTACTTGGCATAGGTCCAGCCCTTGCCTTCCTCGCCGATGCGATTGGACTTGGGCACGCGGACATTGTCGAAGAAAACCTGGTTCACCTCATGGTCGCCCGCCATGGTGATCAGCGGTCGCACCGAGATGCCCGGCGTCTTCATGTCGATCAACAAAAAGCTGATGCCTTCCTGCGGCTTGCCCGAGCCATCGGTACGCACCAGGCAAAAGATCCAATCGGCATAATGGGCATGGGTGGTCCAGATCTTGGAGCCGTTGATGACATAGTCCTCGCCATCGGAATCCGCCCGCGTCTTGAGCGAGGCAAGGTCCGAGCCTGAGCCAGGCTCGGAATAGCCCTGACACCAGTACATGTCACCGGCGAGCGTCCTGGGCAGGAAATAGTCCTTCTGGTCCTGGCGGCCGAATTTCATGATCACGGGGGCCACCATCTTCAGGCCCATGGGGATCAGCGGCGGCGCCTCGGCGCGGGCGATCTCGATGTCGAAGATGTATTTCTGGGTCTCGGTCCAGCCGGTGCCGCCATATTCCACAGGCCAGGCGGGCGCCACCCAGCCCCGTGTGTGCAGGATCTTCTGCCAGGCAATGGCGGTGGGCCGCTCCAGAAAGACGCTGGTCATGGCGCGCGTCTTGGCCTTGAGATCAGCCGTCAGATTGGCCTCAAGGAAGGCGCGGACCTCGGCGCGAAATGCTTCGTCTTCCGGGCTGAAGCTGATGTCCATGGTGCTGTTCCCTTCCCCTTTTGGCAGGCCTGCGGCCGCTTTGGGATCTTCTCCAATGGCGCGGCCCGGCGCAAGGCTGGCAGGGCTCAGGCCGATTTGCGCCGCCGACGCGGGCCGGGCGAGGCCAGCGGCAGGGCCGCCAGGGCCACTTCCAGCTGCGCCGCCACCGCGGCCGGATCTGGAATGGCCAAGGCACAGGCCACCAAGCCGACCTCCAGCACGCCCTCGCGGGCAATGGCGGTTACATTCAGCCCAGCCCCGTCCTGCACCACCGAGACCGGGAACGCCCCCCCCACCACCGCCCCGGCAAGGCTGAGCGGGCCGGGCGGCGCCATGAGGAGGGAGACCACAAGGTTGAACGGCGGCGGATGGCGGTCGGCCAGGGCGAGGCTGGCGTGCAGCCGCGCCGCGCGGGCGGCAATGAACGGCCCCCCCACCAGCGCCCAGCGCCTGAGGCCCGTTGCCGGCAAAGCGCGATAGGCCGTGCGCGCCGCCCGGTTCTGCGCCATCACCAGGGGCAGGCGGGCCGCGTCGGACGCCTCGTCACTGGCCAGGCCCACCAGCATGACACCGATGCGGTTCGCCTCGGCCTCAGCCTCCCCCGTCAGGCCAAAGAGGCCGGCGGGCGGCCCGCGTTCGGCCACCGGCACGGCGGCGACCAGCGGCGCCTCTGGCAGCGCCCCGCGTGCGTCCAGATAACGCCTGAGGGCGCCGGCGACGACAGTAAGAAAAACCTCGTTCAGCGTCGCCCCTGCCCCCTCTGCCACGGCACGCAGGCGGGCCAGATCCAGCCGGGCAAAGGCAAGGGTGCGTGCCGCGCCGATGGACTTGTTGAAAACGGTGGCCGGCGCCTCGAAACTGCGGGCGGGGGCGTTGCTGTCGGCAGATGCCGCCTCGCGCCGCCGCGCCATGGCATCGGCGGCCAGCCCCGCCAGGGCCGAGGCCGCGCCAAAGGGCCAGGCCACCCCGCGCACCAGCGAGGATTTCACCAAAGCGCGTTCGTCAATCGCCGCCCAATCCCCCCGCAGGGCGGCAGCGGGCGCTTCACCTTCGTCCGGACCACCGTCCAGACCATCGTCCAGACCATCGTCTGGCCCATCCACCAGGGCGCGCAGGGCGGCCAGCGCGCCGGCGCCATCGGCTGCGCAATGGTGAACCTTGGCATAAAGGGCAACCCCGCCCCCGGCCAGCCCCTCGATCAGCCACATGGCCCAGAGTGGGCGGGCGCGGTCGAGGGGGCGGGCGTGCAGGCGGGCCACCGCTGCGGCAAGGGCGGCGTCGTCCCCGGGCGCCTCCACGGTGATGGTGCGGATATGCCGGGCCGGCTCCAGGTCAACCGCCGGGATCCAGGCCGGATGGTCCAGCTCAAAGGGCATGGGCATGAGGCGGTTGGCAAACAGCGGCACGCGATCAAGCCGCGCCACGATCCGCGCCAGCAAGCGCGCGCCAAAGGGCGTGCCGGCCGTCGGGCGCAGCAACAGGACAGCCCCCACATGCATGGGGCTGGTGGGCGTCTCAAGATAGAGGAACGAGGCGTCGAGCCCGCTCAACCGCTCCATGGCCGCAGCCGATCCATTAAGTCGATCCGTTGCACTGTTGCCTGTCTGGCGCCCTTAGCGCCGGACCGCCTGATCTAGTATACTAGTGGAAAGGGTGCCCGAGCGGGAGCGCCCAAACGGGAGCCTGAAACATGATCACAAGCACCGCCTTGAGCCGCCGCCTTGGCCTTGTCGCCCTTGGCCTTGCCACTGTCCTTGCCCTGGCTGCTCCCGCCCAGGCCTGTCCCCAGGCTGACCCCCTCTATCACCAGGGCGTCTATGAACGCTATGTCGAGGAACTGAACCGCCTGGCCCTGTCGGGCGACGTCGCCTGCATGACGACCCTGGGCAAGGTACTGCGCGACGGCGTCATCACGCCGCGCAAGCTGGGCGAAGCGATCGGCTGGTACCAGAAGGCCTCCGATGCTGGCGATCCGGTTGCCCAGTTCGAGCTGGCCAGCCTCTATGACAACGGCTTCGGCCTGCCCAAGGACCCGGCCAAGGCGGCGTTCTGGTACGAGAAGTCCGCTGCCAAGGGGTACATCATGGCCATCCGCAATCTGGCGGTGATGTATGACGAAGGCGTCGGCGTGCCCCAGGACAAGGCCCGCGCCAAGGCCCTCTATGAGCAGGCTGAAGAGGGCGGCAACGGCCTCGACTGGCTGCCGAAGTAAGCCACGGCCCACCGATCATGAACGCCCCTTTGCCCCGCAGCGGCCCCGCACCTGATCTGGTGCACGTCGGAACTTATGCCCGCGACGTGCCCGCCAGCCTTGAGCGGATCTGGGAAAATGTTCTCGATTGGGAGCATCTGCCCTGGCTGCACAGCTCGACCTTTGCTGATCTCCAGCTTGAGGCGGCGGGGGACTGGGGCTGGCGGGCGCAGCTGGGCATGCCAGGCGCCACCATGCCGGAGCGGGTGGAACTCGTCATCGACCGGCCCGGCCTGTGTTACACCACCCGCACCCTGGAAGGCCGCTTTCCCGGCGCCGAAATCCGCGTGCGCCTCACCCCGAAGGCCACGCGCCAGACCCTGGTGGAGGTGGGCTTTCACCTGCCGCTGCCGCCGGGCGTGGATGGCAGCGGCATTGGGGCCGCCTATTCGGCCGCCTATGCACTGCTGTGGGATGAGGACGAAGAGATGATGTGCGCACGCCAGCGGGTGCTGGACGCGCGCGCTGCAGGCCGGGATGCCAGTCGTCGCACCGACATGGTGGACCTTGGCCCGCTTGGCGAGCTTGAACCCCGTCTGCCGCTGAGCCTTGAGGTGGGCGGGCGCCTGGTCCGGCTGGCCCGCAGCGCTGCAGGCGAAACCGGCCTTGTCGCCTTCGCCACCCTGTGCCCCCACGCCCTTGGCCCCCTCAACCTCGACCCGGCTGATGCTGCCACAGTGGTCTGCCCCTGGCATGGCTATCGCTTTGACGCCCGGGGCGGGGCGGAACTGGGCGGCCGCCCCTGTCGCTTGGCGCCGGGGCCAAGGGTGGTTGTGGGCGCCGATGGAAATGTACGCCTCTACCCGCTCACTCCGGATTGAGGGCGTTCTGACGGTGCAGGGGGAGTTCCGCCCGGCGGGTCATGCGCCAGAAGGCAAAGCACACCAGCACCGCCGCAAAGCCCGTGGCATGGGTGAACAGCCCCACCGGCCCCAGAAACCCCATCAGGGCACTGGCAATGGGCGGCCCCGCCACCGAGCCCAGCGCCCAGGACAGCAGCAGGCCGCTTGACACTGTAACCGCCTGGGTGCGGTCGACATAGTCATTGGCATGGGCGACCGCCAGGGGATAGATCGCAAAGCTGAGGCCGCCAAACAGCGCCGACAGGGCGATCAGCACCCCGATGGGGGCACCGCCTGCCAGCGCCAGCAGGGCCGACAGGCCAAGGGTGCCCGCCGCAATCACGAACAGCACCCGCCGCCGGTCGAACCGGTCCGACAGCCAGCCAATGGGCCATTGCAGGGCAAGGCCCCCCAGCATCATCGCCGTCATGAAGGCCACGATATCGTCGGTGGTAAAGCCATGGTTCGCCAGCCAGATCGGCGCCAGCCCCACCACCGGCGTATTGATGAGACCCGACGAAAAGGTCGCCGCCACCCCCAGGGGCGAAACCCCATAGAGACGCACGATGTTCAGCCCCGGCGCGCGCGCTGCCAGCGGGCTTTCATAAGTCGTTAGCGAGACCGGGATCAGGCACAGGGCATAGGCCATGCCGCCGATGACGAACAGGATCGGCCCGGCCGGATCCGCCACCTTCATCAGCATCTGCCCGGCGGCATAAGTCAGCTTGTCGTTGATCATATAGACCGCCAGCACCAGGCCCCGGCTGGACGGCGCGGTGCGCGCGTTCAGCCAGCTTTCGGTGATGGTGTAGAGCACCGCCGAACACACCCCTTCGATCACCCGCATCAGGGTCCAGAGCACGGCTGAGTCCGAAAGGGTGAAGGCGAGCGTTGCCACCGTCATCAGGCCGCCCAAGGCGGCAAAGGCACGGATGGCCCCCACCCGCTCGATGGGCAGGCGCGCAAACATGCAGCCCAGCAGAAAGCCGAGGGGATAGCCCGTGACCACCACGGCGATCCACAGTGCCGAGAACTTCGCCATGTCGAGGCGGACAGAGACCAGCGTGCCCACAAGGCCATTGCCCAGCGAAACCAGGCCGATCCCGGCCAGGATCGCCGCCACCGCCAACAGGGATTTACGCATCAGGAAAACCCCGCTTGGTTCAAGGCGACACCCCACCGGTTATGGCGGCCCCCCGGATAAACGCAAGGGCTGGGCTGGTCGAATCACCCATGCTAACCATAAGCCATCGCCAACAGAAGCGGATGGGAGGACCGACATGGCCGGCATGATGGAAGGCAAGGTGGCAATCGTGACGGGCGCCGGGCGCGGCGTGGGCCGGGAGATTGCCCTGCTGATGGCCCGCGAGGGCGCAAAAGTGGTGGTCAATGATCTGGGCGGCACCACCGACGGCCAGGGCGCCGACCGCACCCCCGCCATGGAAGTGGTGGCCAAAATCCGCGATTTTGGCGGCGAGGCGGTGACCTCGGCCGAGAGCGTGGCCGAGTGGAAGACGGCCGGCCGCATCATCGAACAGGCCATGGACAGCTTTGGCCGCCTGGACTGCGTGGTGAACAACGCCGGCATCCTGCGCGACACCATCTTCCACAAGATGACCGAGGCCGACTGGGACATCGTGATCGACGTCCATCTCAAGGGCTCGTTCAATGTCGCCCGCCAGGCGGCGGACCATTTCCGTGCCCAGTCCTCGGGCAGCTATGTCCACATGACCTCGACGTCCGGCCTGATCGGCAATTTCGGCCAGGCCAATTATGCAGCTGCCAAGCTCGGCATCCTTGGCCTGTCAAAGTCGATCGCGCTCGACATGGCGCGCTTCAACGTGCGCTCCAACTGCATCGCCCCCTTTGCCTGGAGCCGGCTGATCGGCACGATCCCCATCCAGGACGAGGCGCAGGCCCGCCGGGTGGAGCGCATGAAGCAGATGACGCCCGACAAGATTGCGCCGCTTGCGGTCTTCCTTGGCTCGGACGCGGCCCATGATGTCACGGCACAGATTTTCGCTGTACGGATGAATGAGATCTTCCTGTTCAGCCAGACCAGGCCCGTGCGCGGCGTTCACCGTTCGGAAGGCTGGACGCCAGAAAGCGTCGCCAGCCACGCCATCCCCGCCCTCAGGGGCTTCATGACGCCGAACGAGCGCAGCCCCGACGTGTTCAGCTGGGATCCGATCTGAGGCTGCCGGCGATCTCCTCTCCCAGTGCGGTGCCTGATGTCCAGCCCGCCTCCACCCGGGGGCCAAGGCACCAGTCGCCGCACACGCCCAGCCCGGCCGCCGCATCCCGCAGATGGGAGGCACCCAGCGGCCGGCTGGCCAGGGCATAGCGCCAGCGGTGCACCGCCACATGCAGGGCGGCTGTATCGCTGCCGGTTGCAGACCTGAAGGCCGCTTCCAGCAACGGTAGGGCAGCCTCAGGCGTTGCTTCCAGATGCTCGACACTCCATTCCGGCGTTGCATGGCCCACCCAGGTCTCGGGTGTGCCCGGGCGCCCCGGCTTGGCCGCATCGCGCGCAATCCAGCGCAAGGGGGACCCCTCCACAAAGGCCCCATCGAACGGCAGCGGCAACGGTCCGTCAAAACTCAGCATCACAGCCCAGCACGGCGCCGTCTCCACCGCTGCCACGGCCGCCACCATGGCGGGGGCCGCCACGGACGCCAGCAGTTCCACGACCTGGGGGGCTGGGACGGCCAGCACCACCTGCGTTGCCTGCACCAGAAGCTCGCCCGCTTCACCCAGCAGCCGCCACCCCTCGCCTGTCTTCTCAAGCCGGGCCACGCGCTGGCCATAACGCGCCGCCGATCCCGCCATATGGGATCCAAGGGCACTCATGCGCGGCGTGCCCACATAGCGCATCTCTGCCTCGGCACCGGGGGTAAAACGCCCCGCCGCAAGCGTGCCCAGCCGCGCCGGCCAGGGGGCAGCGGCACCGGCGGCAATCCAGCCGGCAAGGGCCGTGCGAAAGCCTTCACTGCGGGCGGTGAAATACTGGGCGCCGTGATCCACCTGGGCCTGGCGGCCATCACCCAGCGTAATGCGCCGGGTGGCAAGGCGGCCACCAGCGCCGCGCCCCTTGTCGATCAGGGCCACCGCAATGCCCGCGTCGCGCAGGGCCTTTGCGCAGGCAGCCCCGGCAATGCCGGCACCGATGATGGCAACCGTTGTCTGGTGGGGCGCGTTGATCGGGTCAGGCATGGGTTCAGGATCCGTGATGATCGGCTGCCAGAGCCTCGGCAGCACATAGATGAACAAGGGCATGGCGCCGCGCCAGCGCCACAACATCGCTGCCATAGCCGCCACCGCTGACACAGGCAAGCGGCAGCCGCTGCCCCCGGCAATAGGCAATCACCAGCCGCTCCCGCGCGGCGATCCCGGCATCACTGAGGGCAAGGCGCCCGAGGCGATCGTGGGCATGCACATCGACGCCGGCATTGTAGAAGACAAGGTCCGGGCAAAAATCGTCCGGCACCTGCTGAATTGCCTGCCGCAGGGCGGCCAGATAGGCCTCGTCGCCCGTGCCATCGGCCAATGCAACATCAAGATCACTGACGGCCTTGCGAACAGGGAAATTTGACGCGCAGTGCAGCGACAGGGTGAAGACGTTTTTGTCACCGGCAAAGATCGCCGCCGTCCCGTCGCCCTGGTGAACATCGCAGTCAATCACCAGAACCCGCCGCACCGCCCCCTCTGCCTGGAGCGTGCGGATCGCCACCGCCACATCGTTGAAGACGCAGAAACCCGCACCAAATTCACGATGTGCGTGATGGCTGCCGCCCGCCACATGGGTGGCAAGGCCCTGGGCAAGCGCCAACCGCCCGGTCAGCAGGCTGCCTGCCGAAGCCAGCCTTGCACGCCGCGCAACCTCCTCTGTCAGAGGAAACCCAAGGCGTCGCACGGCTGCCGCATCAAGCGAAAGATCAAGGACACCTGCGACATATGCAGGATCATGAGCGCGTTCGAGATCGGCAATGGATGCTGCAGAGGGCGCATGAAATGCGAAGCGGTGCGAATTCTCCGCGTCCTGAAGGAACCGGGCGAGCGCAGCAAACTTGTTGATGGGAAACCTGTGTCCTTCTGGCAATGCCACTGCGTAGTCGGAATGGTGCACCACGGAGAGCTTCATGGGATTTGCCCGGCGCAACTGGAACCTCTTGCATCGCGAAACCGGAGATGAAATCCCGGCATCGTGGATACGGGTGGCTGTGGTTCCGCCTCCCCATGGCGCCCGGACCGATCATCAGGAACACACCTTGCTTCGGTGCCTCTGCCCAGCGCAGGGCACGGGGCCAACCCAGGATACACCGGGAGTAGCCCATCATGAGTAGCCTCGATCGCATGCTCGGCATTCTCGACCTTTTTGACGAGAAGCAGCCGGTCTGGACCGTTGAGCAGGCGATGAAGCAAACCGGCTTCTCGCGCTCGACCATCTATCGTTATTTCAAGAGCCTGAACCGTTCCGGCCTGTTGGCCCCGTCCCATGCGGGGTCCTATGTGCTGGGGCCGGCGATCATCGAACTCGACCGCCAGATCCGGGGCTGCGATCCCCTGCTGTCGGCCGCCATTCCCATTGCCGAGGAACTGGCGCGGGCCAGCGGCGAGGCGGTGGTGATCGCCCAGCCCTATCGCAACAAGGTGCTGTGCATTCATCTGGAGCCCGGCCGCAACGAGGCACCCGGCGATTTCAGCCGGGGCCGCTCCATGCCGCTGTTTGCCGGTGCCAGTTCCAAGGCCATCGTCGCCCACCTGCCCCCCCGCCGCCTCAAGACCCTGTTCAAGGAACATGAGGGTGAACTGGGCCGCTATGGCCTGTCCAGCGACTGGCTGGGCTTCCGGCGCGACATGCGGGTGATCCGGCGCGCCGGCGTCTGTGTGACCCGGGACGAGGTGGCCCGCCAGATCATCGGCATCGCCGCCCCCGTGCTTGACGGGGAACAGGGCATTGTCGCTTCCATCGGCATACAGATGATGGACCGCCCCGGCGCCAATGAACGCGTGCCGCCGCTGAGTGAAATGGTGCGCGAGGCGGCACGGCGGGTGGGGCAATCGCTGGCCCATTTTGCGGCCCAGGCAGCACGGCGTCTGGCCGCCACCGAGAGTGCGGAGACGCCGGACGGCTGGCGCAAGGCTCAACCCATCACTCCCAAGCCGGCGACCCCCTCGACCGCCTCCAGGGGCAGCACATCATAGAGATGGGGAAACAGGGCACCCCCGCGTGAGGCCTCCCACTTGAGGGCGGGGCCAAGGGCATCCACCTGCACCGTTACCAGCACCAGATCATCCCGCCCGGCAAAGTGCCGGGCGTGGGTGCCCGGTACCTGGTCGAGGGTGGAGAAATGGATGAAGCCATCCCGCATATCGTCGGCCGAGCCGCGATAGACCCCGGCCGCCTCGGCCGCGGCCCATTCCACACGGCCACAGATCTTGTAGATCAGCGACATGGCCGCCCCCTCAGACAATGGCCGGGTCGCGGGCCAAAGCGGCGCGCAGCAGCACCGCCATCTCTGACGTGCCATAAAGCGCCACGAACGAGCCAAGGCGCGGCCCCTGGGCCTGGCCGAACACCACCTCATAGACCGCCTTGAACCAGTCCCGCAGGCTGGCAAAGGCAAAGCGCTTGCCAATCTCATAGATCTCGTTCTGCAGGCCCTCGGCCGAAAGGTCGGTCGGGCCGCTCTCCAGCCAGTCGGCCAGCGCCTCCAGCGCCGCCCGCTCCACCGCGTCGGGGGCGCGGAACTGCTTCGTCGGCTTCACGAAGTCCTGATAATAGGCCATGGCATAGCCGACCATCTGGTCCAGCATGGGATGGTCCGCAGGCGTGGCACCCGGCACATAGCGGGCGATGAAGCCCCACAGCACCGCCTTGTCCTCGGAATGCACCACCGAGGCCAGGTTGAGCAGCAGGCCAAAGGAAATCGGCGACAGGTTCGAGGCAACCGGCGTGCCACGGTGAATGTGCCACGCAGGGTTTTCGATGGCACGCGCCGGTTCCTCCGCCAGGCAGGCCTGCAGATGATCGTTATAGTCATCCACATGGCGGGGGATGACGTCAAAGAACAGCCGCTTGGCCTTGCGCGGCGAGAGATACATGTAGAGTGCCAGGCTCTCGGGCGAGGCATAGCGCAGCCATTCCTCGATGGTCAGGCCGTTGCCCCGGCTCTTGGAAATCTTCTCGCCGTTCTCGTCGAGGAAGAGTTCATAGGAAAAGCCCTCGGGCGGGGTACCACCCAGGATGCGGCAGATCTGGGTGGACAGCTTGTGGGTGGGGATCAGGTCCTTGCCACTCATCTCATAGTCGACGTCCAGCGCCACCCAGCGCATGGCCCAGTCGGCCTTCCACTGCAGCTTCACATGGCCGCCCGTCACCGGCACCTCGGTCAGGGTGTCGTCCTCGTCGCGGAACACCACCGTGCCGGCCTCGGCATTGATCTCCACCAGCGGCACCTGCAGCACACGGCCGCTCTTGGGGCTGATGGGCAGGACCGGGCTGTAGGTCGCCCGGCGTTCCGCCCCCAGGGTGGGCAGCATCACCGCCATGATCTGGTCATAGTGGCGCAGCACGGCCTTCAGCTGTGCATCAAAGGCGCCCTCGCCATAGGCATCGGTGGCGCTGCGGAATTCGTATTCAAAACCAAAGCGGTCAAGAAACGAGCGTAGCATCGCATTGTTGTGATGCCCAAAGCTCTCGAACTTGCCAAAGGGGTCAGGCACCCTGGTCAGGGGCTTGCCCAGATGGGCGGCGACAAGTTCCTTGTTCGGAATATTGTCCGGCACCTTGCGCAGGCCATCCATGTCATCGGAAAAGGCGACAAGGCGGCTGGGCACATCGCTGAGGGTGGCAAAGGCATGGCGCACCATGGTGGTACGGGCCACTTCGCCAAAGGTGCCGATATGGGGCAGGCCCGAGGGGCCATAGCCCGTCTCGAACAGCACATCCGCCTTGGGCCGCGTGCCTAGCCTCGCCAACAGCTTGCGCGCCTCTTCAAAGGGCCAGGCTTTGGCTGTGGCCGCAAGCGCCCGGAAGGTGGGGTCCACAGGGGGGGCCTGGTCGGTCATGGCATCATCCTTGGCAAGAGAGCGTCCGACTTAAGGGGCCGGAAGGGTGCCGTCAATCGGTATCACCCCTATAGTGCGCCCATGGCCGAGACTGCTGCATCCCTAACCATCGGGCTGCCCGATGCCGCCGCCCTTGTGGTGGGCGCGCGCGAGGCGGCACTCGTCACCCCCGATGGCGAGATCGAGACCCTGAGCATGGGCGAGGCGCGGCGGCGCCTGCTGCGCGATCCCCTGATTGTCTGCCATGCGCCGGCCCTGCAACGCAGGCTCGACGTGGCGGCTGTGCGCGCCTTTGACGTGCTGGAACTCTATGCCTTTGTGCGCCCGGCGCGCTTCGTGCTGCCCACCCCCCGGGGGCTGGCGGCGGCCCTGGGCCTGGAGGCGCCGCGCGACCATGGCGACGAGGCAGCCCTGCTCTGTGCCGCTGCCGCCCACCTGCTGGGCGAACTGAAAGCCGATGCCCCGGATGCCACCGAGACGGCGCGCATGGCCTTTGCCATGGGCCGGGCTGGCTGGCCCTGGGCGCCGGCTGTGCTGGCGGCCCTTGGCCGGCCCGGTGGCGACGGCAAGGGTTCTGGCTTTGATGTCTGGAATCGCCTGCCGGAATGGGAGGATGGCGCGCCAGAGCCACCCCCTGGCAACCAGCCCGTCAGCCCGGAAGAAGCCCGTGCCGCCCTCTCCAACCTGCTTGGCCCCGGCGCCGAAGAGCGCCGCCCCCAGGCCGACTATGCCGGACAGGTCACCCACGCCTTTGACCCGCGCGACGTGGCCGGCGCCCCTAATGTGGTGCTGGCCGAGGCCGGTACGGGCGTTGGCAAGACCCTTGGCTATATTGCCCCTGCCGGCCTGTGGGCGCGGCGGAACGAGGGGGCGGTGTGGCTGTCCACCTATACCCGCAACCTGCAGGGCCAGCTCGACCGCGAACTCGACCGCCTCTATCCCGACCCTGTCGAAAAGCGCCGCCGCACCGTGGTGCGCAAGGGGCGTGAAAACTACCTCTGCCTGCTGAATTTCGAGGAGGCGGCCCGGCCCGCCATCCAGGGCGGCGGCGGCAATGTGGTGGCGCTGGGCCTGGTGGCGCGCTGGGTCAGGGCCACCCGCGACGGCGACATGGTGGGGGGCGATTTCCCCGGCTGGCTGGGCGATGTGGTGGCAGCGGCCCGCCCCACCAGCCTGACGGACCGGCGCGGCGAGTGCATTCATTCCGCCTGCCCCCATTACCGGCGCTGTTTCATCGAGCGCAATGTGCGCCATGCCCGCCAGGCCGAACTGGTGATCGCCAACCATGCCCTGGTGATGATCCAGGCGGCCCAGGCGGCAGACGCCCGCGACCTGCCCACGCGCTATGTCTTTGACGAGGGGCATCATCTGTTCGACGCGGCCGATGGCATCTTCTCGGCCCTGCTCTCGGGCCTGGAGACGGCGGAACTGCGGCGCTGGGTGCGCGGCGCCGAACAGGGCCAGCGCGGCGGCGGGCGCATGCGCGGCCTGCAACGCCGCTTGGGCGATCTGGCCGCCGGCGACGACGTGGCCGAACGCGCCCTGCGCGATGCCATCATGGCAGCCGCCACGCTGCCCGCCGAGGGCTGGCAAAGCCGCCTCGGCGAAGGCCAGCCCCTTGGCCCCACCGAGGCCTTTCTTGGTCTCGTCCGCGCCCAGGTTCTGGCCCGCGCCCGCGACGCCCGCTCGCCCCACAGCCTTGAGGCGGAACCCCGCCCCCCCATCCCCGGGCTGGCAGAGGCGGCCGAGGCACTGGACGCCGCGCTGGAGAAACTGGCCCGCCCGCTGGCCGCCCTTGCCCGGGCCTTCACTGATCGCCTCGACAAGGATGCAGAGGATCTCGACACCGGCAGCCGGGTGCGGCTTGAATCCGCCGCCCGAGGCCTGGAGCGCCGCGCCGGCCTGACGCTGACGGCCTGGCGTTCCATGCTGAAGGGCCTCAGCCAGCCGACGCCACCCGAATTCATCGACTGGATGTCCATCGAGCGCCAGGGTGGGCGCGATGTGGATGTGGGCCTGCACCGCCACCATGTGGATCCCACGCGGCCCTTTTCCGAAGCGGTGCTGGAGCGCGCCCATGGCGTGCTGGTGACCTCTGCCACCCTGCGCGACCGCACCCCCGGCCCCGGCGACGACTGGACCAGCGCCGAACTGCGCACCGGCAGCCAGCACCTGCTGCTGCCCGCCCGCCGCGTTGCCGTGCCCTCTCCCTTTGACTATCCGGCGCGCACCCGCGTGCTGATCGTCACCGACGTGCGCCGCGACGAACAGGACGAGGTGGCAGCCGCCTATCGCGAACTGTTCCTGGCGGCAGGTGGCGGGGCGCTTGGCCTGTTCACCGCCATCGAACGCCTGCGCGGCGTGCACCGCCGCATCGCACCCGCCCTGGAAATGGCGGGGATCGACCTGCTGGCCCAGCATGTGGATGGCATGGATACCGGCACCCTGGTGGACATCTTCCGGGCAGAACGCGATTCCTGCCTGCTGGGCACCGATGCGGTGCGCGACGGGGTGGATGTGCCGGGCCGGGCCCTGCGCCTGATCGTGTTCGACCGCGTCCCCTGGCCGCGCCCCGACATCATCCACAAGGCCCGCAAGGCCGCCTTTGGCGGCAGCGCCTATGACGACATGCTGACCCGGCTGAAGCTGAAACAGGCCTTTGGCCGCCTGGTGCGCAAGGACGGCGATGAAGGTGTCTTTGTCATGCTCGACGCCATGACCCCCTCGCGCCTGCTTTCCGCCTTCCCCGATGGCGTCACCATCGCCCGCGTCGGCCTCGCCGAAGCCATCGCCGCCACCCGCGCCTTCCTGAACCCGGGGCACAGCGCAACGTAATCATAACACTTCCCCGCCTTGCGGGACCGGGCAGCGATCTTCTAGGGTCGTTGTGTATTTATGTTTGAGGAGTGGAGATGTTGAACGCCCTGCCGGCCGAGGATGCGCTGATCTACATCATGGTGGTGGCCAGTGCCGCCGATGCCAGCATGCCGGATGCGGAGCTGGCGATGATTGGCGACCTGATCCGCACGCTGCCGGTGTTTGCCGACTACAATCCCGCAAACCTGATCGAGGCCTGCCGCACCTGCGCCGCCATCCTGCAGGACGAGGATGGGCTTGAGACCGTCATCGGGCTGGCGGCTGGCGTGTTGGGGCCGAACCTGCGTGAGACAGCCTATGCCCTGGCCTGCGATGTGGTGGCATCCGACGGGCGTCTTTCACCCGAGGAACTGGGCCTGCTGCGGCGCGTGCGCCTGGGCCTTGGCATAGACCCGATGATCGCCGCCGCCCTGGAACGCGGCGCCCACGCCCGCTACCAGCGGCTGTGACCGCGCCGATACAGCCCACCATCTGCCCGCTTCCCCGCACCTTGCCGGATATCTGCCCATGAAGACGATCCTTCTGCTGCGGCATGCCAAATCTGACTGGGGCGACCGGGACATGGCGGATATCGACCGCCCGCTCAACCGGCGCGGCCAGGCGGCAGCCCCCGTGATGGCGGCCTGGATCGCCGACCATGGGCTGATCCCTGATCTGATCCTGTGCTCCACCGCGCGGCGCACGCGGGAAACCCTGGCGCTGGTGCGCCCCGCCTTTGCCGACAAGGTGCCCGAGGCGCTGGACGAGGCCCTTTATCTGGCCGAGGTGCCGGTATTACTGGCACGCCTGCGCCGCCTTGATGACACCGTGGGAACGGCGCTGGTGATCGCCCATAATCCGGGTCTGGAAGATCTGGCGGCGGAACTTTCCAGCTTTGCCGGACATATGCCAACGGCAGGGCTTGTGGTTGTCCGGTTCGACATTACATCCTGGCAGCAGATTGCAGCCGGAGGCGGCACCCTACAGGCCTTCGTGACGCCCAAAGGTCTTCAGCAAGGCATACGGCATGAGCCATGAAACCGAGCTGAAGCTCTCCTATACGCCCGAGGCGCTTGCCCGCCTGAAGCAGAGTGCAGAGGTGCGCCGCCTCGCCCGGGGCAGCGCCCGTCCCCAGCGCCTGCTGACCATCTATTACGACACCGCCGACGGGCAACTTGCCGCCCAGAAGATCAGCGTCCGTGTGCGCCAGGTGGGGCAGCGACGCATCCTGTGCGTAAAGGCCCCGGGTGGCAGCCTGGCCGGGCTGGCCTTCCGGCGCGAGTGGGAAACCGACATCACGGGCGACGTACCCGATCTTGCCGCCTTCCCGCCGGGCACCGTGGATACGGTCTTGAACACCGCCTGGCTCGGCCCGCGCCTCGCCCCTGTGTTCGAGACGGACTTCAATCGCATCGAGCGTGAGGTGCCGCTGTCGGATGGCGGCATGGTGCGCCTTGCCATGGACGAGGGTGAGATCCGCGCCGGCGACGCCAGCATGGCCATCTGCGAGGTTGAACTGGAACTGGCCGAGGGGGGTCCTGCGGCCCTGTTCGAGCTTGCCCAGTTGCTGCACCGGACCGAGCCTGCGGCCATCGGCATGCGCACCAAGGCGGCGCGCGGCATGGAACTGGCCCATGGCCTTTCCCCCAAACCCACCTCGGCCGTGGATCTGAACGTTACCGCCGCCGATACGGCGGGTGCTGCCTTTAGCCATATTGCCACTGCCTGCATCGGCCAGTGGCTGGGCAATCTCGACGCCGTGCTGGCCGACAAGGACCCCGAGGGCATCCACCAGATGCGCGTGGCCCTGCGCCGCCTGCGCTCTGCCTTCCGCCTGTTCCGGGAGGTTGTAACCGATCCCGAGGCAGCCGTGCTTTCGGCCGAGGTGCGCTGGCTGGCCGCAGCCCTTGGCCCGGCCCGCGACTGGGATGTATTCACCGAAGAGGCTCTTGGTCCCGTGGCCCGGGGCCTTGGCGAGGAAGAGTCGCTGGCACCCCTTGCCCAGGCTGCCGCCAGCAGTTCGGCCGAGGCCCATAGGGAGGCGGTCGACGCTGTCGCCTCAGCCCGCCATACGGATCTGGTGCTGGCCCTTGGCCGCTGGCTGGCAGGTTTTGCCGAGACGGAAGCGGCTGAGGCTGCCACCCAGCCCGTGGCAGGCTTTGCCGCGCGCAGCCTTGACCGCGCCTGGAAGCGGGTACGCAAAAGCGGCCGGCATCTGTCGCGCCTGTCGTCCGAGGAACTGCACGCCCTGCGGATCGAGATCAAGCGCCTGCGTTATGCGGTGGAGTTTTTTGCCGCCCTGCACGATCACCGCGAGGTGCGCGGTTTCCTGTCTGGCCTGAAAGGCATGCAGGACTTCCTTGGTCACATGAACGACCTCGATGTCGCCCGCCGCCTGATGGACGATCTGGTGGCCGAGCGCCGCTTCAGCGGGCGCAGTTATGTGCGCGGCGATGCGGGAATGGCGCGGGCCGAGGGCCTGGTCATCGGCTGGCACGCCGCCGGTCTCGCCCGCGACCGCCGCCACCTGACGGAACTGTGGGCAAGGGTTCTGGCGCAGGAGCCCTATTGGCGCTGAGGCTCAACCAAGGCAGCTGGTGGCTGGAGATCGGGGGCCTTCAGATCGGGCGCCTCGCGCTGGGGATTGAGCCAGCGCTCCAGCCGTGCCCAGACCCATTCAAAGCTGAGCGTAATCACAAGATAGAGGGCGGCTGCCATCAGATAGACCTCAAGCCGGAACGAGCGTGAAAACGCCAGCTTGGTTTCGCCCATCAGATCAAAGATGGTGATGATCGAGGCAATGGAACTCGACTTCACCATCAGGATGATCTCGTTGCCATAGGCCGGCAGGGCAATGCGATAGGCGGTGGGCAGAATGATCCGCCGGTAGAGTGTAAAGCCCGACATGCCACAGGCCCGCGCCGCCTCGATATCGCCCAATGGCACGCCCTGAATACCGCCGCGCACGATCTCGGCCGTATAGGCGCCGGTGTTCAGGGTGAAGGCCAGCAGGGCGCAATACCAGGCATCACGGAAGAACCACCACAGGCCCGCCTGCTCAAAGGCTGCGCGGAACTGGCCAGAGCCATAATAGATCAGATAGATCTGGGCCAGCAGCGGCGTGCCCCGGAAGAAGAAGACATAGGCAAAGGCCGGCAGGCGCAGCACCGGGTTCCTCGACAGGCGCGCCAGTGCCAGCGGCACCGACATCATGCCGCCGAGTGCGAGGCTGATGCCCACCAGTTGCAGCGTGACCACAACGCCGCCCAGCAGGCGCGGGCCATAGCGCACCGCCAGATCAGCCAGCATGGCGAGATAATCTTCCATGCCCTCAGGCCCGCCTGACGCCGCGCTCGGACCAGGCCTCGAGGCGCATGATCACGCCTGTGGAAACCGTGGTGATGGCAAGGTAGATGAGGCAGGCAATCCCATAAAACAGGAAGGGCTCCTTGGTGATGCCCACCGCAATGAAGGTCTTGCGCAGCAGCTCATCAAGGGCAATGACCGAGATCAGGGAGGTATCCTTGATCAGGCTGAGCCAGAGGTTGCCCAGCCCCGGCAGCGCATAGCGCCAGACCTGGGGCAGCAGGACGCGCCGGAAGATCAGGGCAGGCGGCATGCCCACGGCCTTGGCCGCTTCAATCTGTCCCTTGGGAATGGCGAGGAACGCGCCCCGGAAAACCTCGCTGGAATAGCCGCCAAAGACGAGGCTGAGCGCCAGCACGCCAGCCCAGAAACCGTTCACCTCAACCTGCCCCTCGTAACCAAAGAGGGACAGCAGGGTCTGAATGGCAAACTGGGAACCGAAATAGATCAGGAAGAGGGTGAGCAGGTCGGGAATGCCGCGGATCGCCGTGGTAAAGCCGTTGGCAAGGCCAAGCAGCACCCGGTTGCCCGAAAGCTTCATGCCGGCGGTGGCAAGGCCAAAGACCAGGCCCAGGCCCAGCGAGGCAAAGGCAAGCTGGAGCGTAAGGATCGCCCCCAGCGCCAGATCATCGCCCCAGCCCTTGTCGCCGAAACTCAGGAGTTCCCACATCTGTACGACCCCCCTGAGGTTACACACACAAGCTTACTGAAGGTCAGGCGCCGCCAGCCCCCCGACCGGCGGCGCCATCGGGTGGTGGCCATCGTTCTACCGACGGCCACTCCCCCCGAGCCTTCTGAACCCGAACCTTCTGGCCCCGTGCCTTTTGGCCCGGAGCCTTCAGATCAGGCTCAATAGATGCTGAACGGGAAGTACTTGTCGTTCAGCTTCTTGTACGTGCCATCGGCCAGGATGGCCTTGATGGCCGCGTTGATCTCGGCCTTCAGCTTGCCGTCTTCCTTGCGCAGGCCGACGCCAACACCATCGCCGAAGAACGCCGGGTCCTTGAAATCGGGGCCGGCAAAAGCGCAGCAGCCGCCGTCCTTGCCATCGAGGAAGGCGAGTTCAACGATGGAGTCAGCCAGATGGGCATCAATGCGGCCGGCCGCCAGATCGGCATTGGCCTCGTCGATGGTGGCATAGAGCTTGATCGTTGCCGTGCCCTTGTACTTGGCCTCAAGGTAGTTGGCATGGATCGTCGACGACTGGGCGCCAATGGTCTTGCCCTTCATGCCCTCGGGGCTGACGTCGGTGATGCCGGACGTCTTGCCAACGGCGAAGCGCGCGGGCGTGTTGTAGTACTTGTCAGAGAAATCGATGGTCTTCTTGCGCTCTTCCGTGATCGACATGGAGGCAACAATGGCATCGTACTTCTTGGCCAGAAGGCCGGGAATGATGCCGTCCCAATCCTGGGCGACGATGGTGCACTTGGCCTTCATCTTCTCGCACAGGGCATTGGCGATATCGACGTCAAAGCCAGAGAGCGTGCCATCGGCATTCTTCTGGTTGAACGGAGGATAGGCGCCCTCCGTGGCGATGCGGATGGTGGTCTCGGCAGCGGTCGCAGCGCCCATGCCAAGGGCAAGGGCGGCGGCGGCAAGCATCAAGGTTCCAAATTTCTTCACGACATGTCTCCCGTCTGAGGTAAGCGGTATTGGGGTGTTTTCACAAAACGACAAGACCAGCCAGGCAGAGGACGCCGCCTGGCAAAACTGATGGGCTCAGAGCAGCTTGGCCAGAAACTGGCGGCAGCGCTCGGATGATGGATTGCCAAAGACCTGCGAGGGCGGCCCCTCTTCCTCGACCCGGCCCTGGTGCAGGTACATGACATGGCTCGACACTTCACGGGCAAAGCCCATTTCGTGGGTGACGACCAGCATGGTGCGCCCCTCCTCGGCCAGGTCGCGCATGACCTTCAGCACCTCACCGACGAGTTCGGGGTCAAGCGCCGAAGTGGGTTCGTCGAACAGCATCACCGCCGGCTCCATGGCGAGCGCGCGGGCGATGGCCGCGCGCTGCTGCTGGCCGCCAGAAAGATGGCCTGGATAGACATGGCGCTTGTCGGCGATGCCAACCTTGGCAAGCAGGGCCTCTGCCCGGTCAACCGCCTCGGCGCGGGCCACGCCCAGCACATGGATCGGCGCCTCGATGACGTTTTCCAGCACGGTCTTGTGCGACCACAGGTTAAAGCCCTGAAAGACCATGCCCAGGCGCGAGCGGATGCGGTCCACCTGGCGGCGGTCGGCGGGCACATTCTCGCCCGACCGGGTTTTCTTCATGGCGATCAGTTCGCCCTGCACGCGGACGTCGCCGGAATCCGGCGTCTCCAGCAGGTTGATGCAGCGCAGGAAGGTTGATTTGCCAGAGCCAGAGGCGCCGATAAGGGAGATCACATCCCCCTGCCGCGCCGTGAGGGAAATGCCTTTGAGCACGTCGAGCGCGCCAAAGCGTTTGTGGATATTCTCCACTTCCAGCGCAACCTCAGCAGCCATGACCCCCCGCACACCTGCCAGCGCACGGCATCCGTGCGACAATCCCGTTACGGTAGCCATCTTTGCCGCAGTTGCAAAGTGCGAAGTTGCCCCCGCGTCCTTCAGGCTCTGATTGCGGCCGCCCGGCAGCCGGCCTAGGCTGGTGCCATGGCCCGCACGAAAATCGATCTCGAACGTCACCCCCCGCGCCTTGCCGATGCCGACCAGGGCAAGCACATGGCCCGGGCCGACTACAAGCAGCGGCTGGACGCGCTGCAACTGCGCATGCTGGAACTGCAGCAGGTCTATTTCCATCAGCAGCGCCGGGCCATCGTGGTGTTCGAAGGCTTTGATGCCGCCGGCAAGGGCAGTGCCATCCAGCGCCTGACGGAAAACCTCGACCCACGCGGTTACAAGGTCTGGCCCATCGGCCCGCCGCTGCCAGCCGAACAGGCCAAGCATTATCTCTATCGCTTCTGGGAGCGCCTGCCCGCCCCCGGCACGCTGGCTGTCTTTGACCGCTCCTGGTACGGCCGGGTGCTGGTGGAGCGGGTCGAGGGCCTGGTGCCCAAGGCCAGCTGGCAGCGCGCCTTTGACGAGATCAACGAGTTTGAACGGCTGCTGACCGATGATGGCGTGCGCATCATCAAGCTGTTCCTGACCATCACCCGGGAAGAACAGCGCGAGCGTTTTGCCCACCGCGTGCAGAACCCCCTGAAACGCTGGAAGCTGACGGCCGAAGACCTGCGCAACCGCGCCCGCTGGGACGATTACGAAAAGGCCGCCGATGCCATGATGGCCCGCACCTCAACGGTGGCGGTGCCCTGGACCCTTATTGCCGCCAATGACAAGCGCCACGCCCGGGTGGCCGTGCTGGAACGCGTGACCGAGGTCCTGTCGGCCGGCGTCGATACCTCCACCCCCGCCCTCGACCCCGAAGTGCGCACCATGGCCCTGGAACTGCTCGGCATCCCGATCCCGCCCTGAGGCCCACCCTGAGAGTGGGGGCGGCCCTATCCGGCGCCGCGCCTGCCCGCCCGCCCTATCTGGCGTCGGGCACGGCGGAGCGGAAGGGCGCGCAGCCGGTGTGGGTGCGGACGTTGTCGAGGGGAACGTCCCACATCTCTTCCCAGACCACCGGCATCAGCGGCGGGGTGGTGCGGCCGTGGCGCCAGCCCTCGGCGATCACCTGGATCAGATAGGGCAGGATGCCCGGCGTCTGGAAGGCCGACAGCGCCAGCACACTGGCGAGGAAGCCGGCGGAATAGTTCTGGCCAAACTGCGCCAGCTGGAAGCTGGAGATCGCCACTTCGCCAAGGCCACTCAGGCGGAAGTCGCCCACCAGATGCCAGATGTCGTGGGTCTGGAGAATGCGGCGGCTGGTGATGTGCAGGGCTGGCAGGCTTTCCGCCAGATAGGCCACCGCATCGGTATCAATCACCTCAAGGTCAAAGCCATTGTCCACCACCATGGCGTGCAGGCGCTCGCCCAGGGTGCCGGGGGCATGCCCCTCAAGGTCGGCCATGCGGATACGCGGGCGCGGTCCGGCCGCCACGGCCTGGGGCAGGCCCGGATGGCGCAGCACCGCCTGGTCAAGCCGGGCAAAGAAGGCGGGAGAAAAGCTGCTGCCAAAGGCGGCACAGCGCGCCGTGATGACGCCGGGCGCACTGGCACCGGGTACGTCTTCCACCACCTCCCAGAAGCGCGCCGCCAGGCCGTCGGGCCAGAGGCCGGGCTGGCCAAGCTGCTGCCGGGCCTCGGCATGCAGGGCCTTGGAGCGCGCAAGCCGTGGGCCTGCCGGGCACAGGCCCGCCGCCTCGCGGGCGGCAAGCCAGCCATCGCACAGATCGTCGAGCACCGGGATCAGCGCTTCAGGATCAACAAAGGCCAGTCTGGCAAAGAGCACGGGAAACCACAGCAGGGCCGGATCCGCGGCGGCCGCCGTAGCGGCCCGCTGGCCAGCCTGCCGCCAGTCTGCGGCGGCAAGGGCGGCAGCATCATCCGTTGGCAGACCAAGCGCCTGGGCGAGGCGGGCAAGCCCACTTTCCGGGTCGCACACCGTGGCCTCGAAGGCCTGCTTGACCGCAAGCGCCACCGGCACAATGCCCGGAGGCGTGCCCAGATCTGCGTCGTTTCTGTCCATCACCCGTCTCCACCAGCCCGGTTCCGTCGCCTGCCGCCCGCCTGCACCCGTTCAGGCGGCCGAGCTTCTGGCGGGAAAGAATAAGGCACTCCAGCCCGTGGGGCGATAGGGGCTCCAGACGCCCGGTGCCAGCGCCAGCCTGTCGGCAATGGCAAGCATGGCGGCGGGGTTGTGGGGCAGGCCCATGTGGCTGCCGGTAACCTCTATGTTCTCGCGCCCATGCCCCTCGTCCTCAAGGCAGCTGGCCCAGGCCACGATGCCATCTGATTTGGTAAAAATGGCCGTGGTCGGCACCTTCAGGGGGCTGGCCATGCGGAACAGCGTATCCTCGCTGAGGCGCTCGGCATGCAGCGGCTCCAGCAGGCGATAGGCCGAGGCGACATTGGAGGTATCGGGCCGGCGGAACGGCGCAGCCAGTGTGACGACGCGCCGCACGCGCTCTGGCAGGCGGCGGGCAAGTTCGCGGGCAAAGACGCCGCCGAGGCTCCAGCCGATCAGACTGACCTCAGTCGCATGCAGATCGCCCAGGCGCTGCAGACGCTCCGTCATGCCCTCCAGGGCCTGGCGGGTGGGACCAAGGTTCAGCCCCTGCTCCCAGCCATAGGTGGCATAGCCAAGACCATCGAGAAACCGGCGCAGCGTTTCCGTGGCGCGGTCATCAGCAAGAAAGCCCGGCAGCACCAGCACCGGGTGGCCATCACCCCGGGGGGCGGTTGCCAGCGTCGGCATGGCAGAGGCGGCAACCCCCAGCTCAAAGACGGCGCGCAGTTCCGCCAGCATCATCCACGCCGGCGGCCGGGTGATACGCACCGGGCCGTCGCGGGTGGCAACAACATCATCCATATGGGGGCCGACCATTTTCATGGGCCGATCATGCCCTGCCAGCGGCAGGGTTGGAAGCAGCACATCTGTTCAGCGCCCCTTGCATGGCGGCGCAAGCATGCCTTCCATGGGGTCATGACCATGCCCGACCCAGATCCCCTCATGCTGCCGTCAGAGGCAGACCGGCGCCGCGCCGTCAGGCGCATGCGGCTGGTGGCCTCGGGGCTGCTGGTGGGGATGGCCTGTATCTTTGCTGCCGCCACCCACTTTCAGGATCTGCATCCCGCTTTGCCGCTGGTGCGCGCCTTTGCCGAGGCGGCGATGATTGGCGGGCTGGCGGACTGGTTTGCCGTCAGCGCCCTGTTCCGCCGCCCCCTGGGCCTGCCGATCCCCCATACCGCCATCATCCCCCGCAACAAGGAACGCATTGGCCAGGGCCTGGGCGGCTTTGTGGCCGAGAATTTCCTGGCGCCGGATCTGGTGGCGGAAAAGGTTGCCTCCCTCGACCTGTCGGGCCAGCTGCAGCGCTGGCTGGGGGTGCCGGCCAATCGGGCGCTGCTGGCCGGGCGGGTGGTAGCAAGTGTGCCAGACGTCATCGCCACCCTCGATGATGTGGCGGTTGGCCACTTCCTTGAGCGCAATCTTTCGGCCCGCCTCGCCGACCTTGGCCTCGCCCCGCTGGCGGGCGAACTGCTTGGCCTGCTGACGGCCGGGGGCCAGCATCGCCAGCTGGTGGACGATGTGCTGGCCCTGCTGCGCGAGGTCCTGGCCCGCAACCAGCCGGTGATCGCGGCCCGCGTGCGCGACAAGAGCCCCTGGTGGCTTCCCGGCGCCGTGGATGCCGAGATTGCCGGCCGCATAACCCAGGCCCTTGACGAGGGTCTGGCCGAACTGGCCCGCCCCGGCGCACCCGCCCGTATCCGTCTGGAGGCGGCGGTGGAGCGTCTGATTGCGGACCTGCGGCACGATCCCCGCCTGCGCGCCCAGGGCGCCCAATGGCTTGAGGGTGCCTTTGCCAATCCCACAGTACGCACCTATTTCCGCGATCTTGCCGGCGCCCTGAAGCGCCGCCTGCTGGCCGATGCCGGGGCCGCCGACTCCGGCCTTGTCCGGCAGATCGAAGGGGCGCTTGCGGTCTATGCCGAGAGCATCGCCAGCGACCCGCGCATCAAGGCCAAGCTCGACAGCTGGATCGTGGGGGCGGCCCATGGCATCGCCATAAGCCGCCGTCATGACATCGGCCACTGGATCGCCGCGATTGTCGCCAACTGGGACACGGTGACCCTGGTGGACAAGCTGGAGCTTGAGGTGGGGCGCGACCTTCAGTTCATCCGCGTCAATGGCACCCTGGTGGGCGGGCTGATCGGCCTTGGCATCCACCTGCTGGCGCAGGCCATGGGTTGAGCCTCAGCGCTTCTCGGCGGCGACCGTGAGGTTCAGCAGGCTGGCCAGCATGTCGGTTTCGCCGGCGACGGTCTGGATCTGCTCCATCCCCACGGGCTGGGCGGGGTCGAGCTGGATCACCAGGCGCCCGGGATCATTGAGGAAGGCGATCACGCTGCGCACCGCATTGCGGGTGACATTGCTGTGCGCCGTCTTCAGGCTGGTCTGCAGGGTGGCGCGGACTTCCGTCATGGCCTGTTCCGGGTTCAGGCCCCAGCCCTTGGCAGCAAGGCCCAGGCCCCGGCTGACCAGCGACTGATCCTCGAAGGTCAGGGTGGCCCCCCGCAGGCGGGCATCAGCGGCGGCGGCCATGGCGGACATGGGGTTGCCGCCAAAGGCGTCCGGCGCAATGCCCTCGATCGTGGCGGCCAGCGACAGGGTGCCGCCATCCTTGAGGCCAAGTGCCGCCTTGCGCAGATCGACAATGCGCAGCACCGGGTCATAGGCATAATCAAGGCTCAGGTCAAAGACGAGGTCGCTGTAACCGAGGTCGAGAAAGGGCCGGCGCTCTTCCTCATTGCCAAGGCTTGCCACGGGCACCTTCAGGCCCTCGATCAGCAACTGGCAACCCGTGGGCACATCATCGGCATAGCTGAGGCCATTCATGAGAACCCGCGCCACCGTCACCGGCCCGCCAGCAGGCAGGTCGACACTGAGGCCCGTCATCTCGTATTCGCCAAGGCGCACGGCACCACTTGGCAGGTCAGCGCCGCCTGCCAGCAGATTGGCCTGCAGGCGCGTTGCATCAAGATTCAGCAGGCGGGCACCCGCCAGCCTGAATGTACCATTTGTTGTTACAATACCCACATCACTGAGGGAAATGGACGCAGCCTGTGCCGCCCTTACGTCCGCGATCTCGACCTTGCCAAGGCTGCCAGAGCCGCTGTCGACGGCATCAACAAAGCTTGCCCTGGCAAAAATCGCATGTTCGAACGACAGCGCCTTCAGCAGAGCGGGGCCCGTGTCCGCCCCCTGGCTGCCCAGGGGCATCACGAGGGCGGCCAGATCAAGCCGGTCAACCGACAGGTTGGTGATATCAAGGCTGCTCTGCTCGGCGCGCAACATGAGGCTGGCAACCTGTGCCGTTCCCAGGCGCTGACCTTCATAGGCGCCAAGCTCTACCCGGGCAAGGTGCAGCCATTCCTGCCCGTCGGCGCCGGTCACCGAAACGGTGGCCGTGGCCAGCGTCTGCCAGATCAGCCCCCGGACGATATCCTCGACGCGCCCGGCATCGATCCCTTGCAGTTCGGCAATACTCTGGGGCGGGGGGGAGGCAAATTGCCGGGCTGCCGGGTTCAGCACTTCCAGTTCGGCGAGGGAAAGGGTGTCGCCCGCAGAGGTGACAACCAGCTTGCGCACGGCGATGCGTGCCGCCAGCGGCAAGGGCGCAATGCCCCGGGTGTTGGAGGCATAGGCCCGCGCATCAACAACGCTGAACAGGTTGGCCGGCAGGGCGCCATCAACCTCTATCCCCTCTGCCACAACCTCAACCGGGCTGCCGCTGGCATCCGCCAGGGTGAACGAGAGGCTGTCGAGGGCCAGACGATCGCTAGTCGGATGATAAGAGAGGGCGCCATGGCGCAGGTTCGCCCCGGCCGGGGCAAGGTCCAGCGCCGTCTCGATCGAGGCGCGCAGAGCCGGCCCCGCCAGCCGGGGGCCAAGCACCAGCGCACCGCCAGCAAGCCCCGCCACGACAAACAGACCGCCAATCACCCAGCCGCGCATGCACGATTCCCCTGAAAGGCCCGGTCCCCTGAAAGGCCCGGGAAATCTAGCCCAACCCACGGCGGGCGGATAGCGACCCGCCAACCCGTCCCATCAGGTCGGTAAACAGGCACCGGCCGTTTCCTCGGGCGCGGGGGGCGTTCATGATGGGGGCATGAAGGCGCTGCCCACCCTGAAGCAGTTGCGCTATCTCGCAGCCCTGGCCGAGCACCACCACTTTGGCCAGGCAGCAGAAGCCTGCTTTGTTACCCAATCCACCCTGTCCGCCGGCATTGCCGAGTTGGAAACCCTGCTGGACGCCACCCTGGTGGATCGCACCAAGCGCAGCGTGATCTTCACCCCCCTGGGAGAGGAGACGGTGGCGCGCGGCCGGGCGATCCTGAGGGCGGCAGAAGACCTTGTCAGCGTCACCGATGCCGCCAGAGCGCCGCTTACGGGCGTCCTGCGCCTGGGCGTGATCCCCACCATTGCGCCCTATCTGTTGCCGCGTGTGCTGCCGCCGCTGCGCGCCGCTTATCCCGATCTGCGGCTTTATCTGCGGGAAGACCAGACGGCGCGCCTGATGGAGCGGCTGGCGGCGGGCGAGCTTGACCTGCTGCTGCTGGCCCTGCCCTGGGCCTGTGGCGAGCTTGAGGTCCGGGTGCTGGCAACCGACCCCTTCCTGGCCGCCCTGCCCGCAGGACACCCCCTTGCGGCCTTGGACGACGTTGCAGCGCCCGGCCTTGCCGGGGAGAACCTGTTGCTGCTGGAGGATGGCCACTGCATGCGCGACCATGCCCTCGCCGCCTGCCAGCTGCCGGGCGGCCGCCCCCGGGGGGGCCAGTTTGAGGCCACCAGCCTCGCCACCCTGGTGCAGATGGTTGCCAATGGCCTCGGCATCACCCTGGTGCCAGCCCTTGCGGTGGCCAGCGGGCTGCTGGCCGGCACCAGCCTTGTCACCCGGCCGATCCGGGCAGCGGCAACGGGGGAACGCGCCGAACGCGATCTGGCCCTGGTCTGGCGCAAGGGGTCGGGCCGCAGCCCGGAATATGAGATTCTGGCCCAGTTCCTCGCCCGGCATATTGATCTGGCCAATCCCGGAACTCTGGAAAATCCCGGAACTCTGGCAAGCCCCGGCCCGGCCGCCTGACAGGAGCATCACCATGACCACCGCCACCCCCGATGCCGCCGCCCAGAAGCGACTGGCCCTCGACCTTTTGCTGGATGCCTGGGACCGGGCGCTGGCCGAGGGCGTGGCGCCGGAGCTGCTGGCCACCACCGCGATTTTCGCCGCCCTGACCGACATGGTGGAAAATCACGGGCCCGACGCCGTGGCCGATCTGATGGCGGGGCTGCCCGCCCGGATCCGCGCGGGGGAGTTTACGCTCGGACCCAGCGGCACAGCCTGAGGCCCAGGGCAGGCCCCTGAGGCCCAGGGCAGGCCCTTGCGGAAAAAGATGATTCGTGGCGCAGATGGGCCTATATAGGTGCTTCACCTCCCACGGAACTGAGAGACTCAACACTACATGGCTTTCGAACGCCCCCGCGAACACGCACCCCGCCCCCAGATCCTCCACGGCGACACCGCCGCCACAGTGCGCTGGTTCAACCCTTCCAAGGGCTATGGCCTTGCCACCGTGCCAGCACTCGGGGCCGATGCCTTTCTGCCGAGTTCGGCGATCCAGCCGCTTGGCTTCATGGATCTGCCCGCCGGCACCGAAATTGCGATCGATGTGATCGAGTCGACCAAGGGTCCGGCGGTTGGCCGCATCTATCAGATCGTCTCCATGCCTGAAGGGGCACGGCCCAACGCCCTCGTCTCCCGTCCCGCCCCCTCGTTCGACCGTGGTCGGCGCGGTGGCTTTGGCGGCGGTGGTGGTGGCGGCGGCTTCAGCGGCGGTGGCGGCGGCGGCGGTGGTTTCAGCAGTGGTGGCGGCGGCGGTGGCGCTCCCCAGGGCGAGGCCGGCCCCCCGGTTGAAGGCACCGTCAAGTTCTATTCCTCGGAAAAGGGCTTTGGCTTCGTTGCGACTGACGATGGCGGCGGCAAGGATGCCTTCGTCCACGCCTCGGCCCTGCAGCGCGCCGGCATCGATGCCCTGCAGCCCGAACAGCGCGTGCGCGTGACCCTGCGCATGGGCCAGAAGGGCCAGCAGGTCGAGACCATCGAACTGATCTGATCGCGCTGATCTGAACCATGGCCAAAGGGAAGGCGCGCATTCTGCCGCGCGCCTTCTATATGGCCGACGGGCTGAGCGCTGCCTCGGCCCTGCTGGGCAAAGTTCTCGTCAGCCAGACGGCTGAGGGGCTGACATCAGGCCGGATTGTCGAGGTAGAGGCCTATCTCGGCAGCGGCGACCGGGCGGCCCATGCTTTTCGCGGCCGCACCCCCCGCACCGAAATCCTCTGGGCCGAAGGCGGGCGGGCCTATGTCTACAGCCTGCACACCCACCATCTCTTCAACGTGACGCTTGGCCCGGCCGAGAGCCAGGACGTGGTGCTGGTCCGCGCCCTCGAACCCCTCGACGGCCTCGCCCTCATGCGCCAGCGGCGCGGCGAACGCCACCCCGCGCGCCTGCTCTGCGCCGGCCCCGGCCGCCTCTGCCAGGCCCTTGGCATCAGCCGCAGCCTCTATGGCCATGACCTGACCCAGGGCGCCCCCCTCTGCCTGATGGACGACGGCACCCGGTTCCCGGCCTCAGAGATTGCAGCCAGCCCCCGCATCGGCATCGACTATGCCGGCCCCGACCGCGACCAACCCTGGCGCCTCACCCTCCCCAAGTCGCCCTTCCTCAGCCGCAGGCGGGGGTAACGCAGGTCGCGGCATGGTCCCAAACCTGCCCAGGACTGCATATGGCATCTGGTGCATCCCAGCGGATCGGTAGTATCACTGTCTGATGAGGGGCAGAGATGGGGGCATCAAATGAGCCTGACGCGTATCCACCCCGAAACCGGGAAGACCCTGCACCGGCTCAGCCGACCACAGTCCATCCAGGTCGGCTCCCTGTCGCGCATGGTGATGGTGGCAGGCTGGTATCCCGAGGATGGCAGCGACTCTCTTCATTCAGGCGCCGACCTGCTGGCGCTGGATCTGGCCTATCAGGACCTGCGCGCCGCTTATGCCGCCCGCGTCCGGGCCGTGCGGCAGAAACTGGGCCTGACCCAGGAAGAGGCCGGCCGCATCATCGGCGGCGGCCGCCGCGCCTTCCAGAAATATGAAAGCGGCACGATCCCGCCCAGCGACGCCGCCGTTGGCCTGCTCGAAATCCTCGAGCGTCACCCCGAAGAAGTCGCCACCCTCAAAGCCCTGCGCGCGACCCCCGCCCCCAGCACAACCCTCGCCGCCGTCACCACCCGTGGCCGCCGCCGCG
>CANCOY010000029.1 GCA_947379865.1 Acetobacteraceae bacterium | reverse complement strand
AGACCGGTGAGGTTTTCCGACAGCACCGGGTTGCGCTTGTGCGGCATGGCCGACGAGCCCTTCTGGCCGACAGAGAACGGCTCCTCCGCCTCCAGCACCTCGGTGCGCTGCAAGTGGCGGATCTCCACCGACAGGCGCTCAATCGAACTGGCAATCACGCCCAGCGTGGCAAAGAAGGCGGCATGGCGGTCGCGCGGGATGACCTGGGTGGAGACGGGCTCAACCTCAAGGCCCAGCTTGGCGGCCACATATTCCTCAACCCGGGGGTCAACATTGGCAAAGGTGCCAACGGCGCCGGAAATCGCGCAGGTGGCAATCTCGCGCCGCGCCTCGATCAGGCGGGTGCGGTTGCGCTGGAATTCGACATAGGCCTGGGCCAGCTTCAGGCCAAAGGTCGTGGGTTCGGCGTGGATGCCATGGCTGCGGCCAACGCAGACCGTGTTCTTGTGCTCGAACGCCCGGCGCTCCAGCGTGACCAGCAGCTTGTCGAGGTCTTCCACCAGAATGTCGGCGGCGCGCTTGAGCTGAACTGCGAGGCAGGTGTCGAGAACGTCTGAAGAGGTCATGCCCTGGTGCATGAAGCGGGCCTCTGGCCCCACATGCTCCGCCACATTGGTGAGGAAGGCGATGACATCGTGCTTGGTCAGCCGCTCGATCTCGTCGATGCGGTCCACCTCGAAGCGGCCGCGCGCCCATAGGGCGGCGGGCACGTCTTTGGGGATCGTGCCGAGTTCGGCCATTGCCTCGGCGGCATAGGCCTCGATCTCGAACCAGATCTGGAAGCGGGTCTCGGGCAGCCAGATGGCGGCCATGGCGGGGCGTGAATATCGCGAAATCATGGGACGCCTTATAACAGGCTTTGCCCGCGCCTCAACAAGGGCATGTGACGCCGCTGTGTTGGGCGTTCAGATCAGGCCCTGGCTCTTGAAGCTGATGTGCTGGCCCCGGCCGACCACCACATGATCATGCAGGGTGATGCCGATGGCCTTCAGCGCGCCAGCCACCTCGCGCGTCATGTCGATGTCGGCACGGCTGGGCGTGGGGTCGCCGGAAGGGTGGTTGTGAACGAGAATCGCGGCCGAGGCGGCGAGTTCCAGCGCCCGGCGCGCCACTTCGCGCGGATAGACCGGTGCCTGGTCGACGGTGCCCCGGGCAAAGGGCTCGTCCCGGATCAGCATGTTCTTGCGATCAAGGAAGAGGACATGGAACGATTCGGTGTCGTTATAGGCGTGGCGGGCCGAGAGATAATCGATCAGGGCCGTCCATGAGGAGATGACCGAGCGTGTCCGCGCCTGGCCCTCCAGCAAACGCAACGCCGCCTCGCGCGCCAGCATCAGGGCAGAGGCCGTGGCCTCCTTGACGCCGTCCACTTCCACCAGGCGCTCATAAGGCTGGCTGATGACCTCGCCAAAGGTGCCGAAGGTGGCAATCAGGCGCTTGGCCAGCGGCTTTACGTCCTGGCGCGGGATGGCCAGCGCCAGCAGCAGTTCCATAACTTCATAGTCTGGCATGCCACGCCCGGTGGTCTCGATGAAGCGGGCGCGCAGGCGTTGGCGATGGCCCGCATAATGCGGGCTGTCAGCCTCGGGCGCTGGCGGTGCAGCGTTTGGGGCGCCCGGTTTCGCCATCAGCCACCAAAAGGTGGGGCGTGCAGGCCCAGGGGGCTGAGGGTAAAGATCTCGCAGCCGTCGGCCGTCACACCGATGCTGTGCTCGAACTGGGCAGACAGCGAACGGTCCTTGGTGACGGCGGTCCAGCCATCGGAGAGCACCTTCACATCATAGCGGCCGAGATTGATCATGGGCTCGATGGTAAAGAACATGCCTTCGCGCAGTTCGGGGCCGGTGCCGGGCGTGCCGTAGTGAAGAATATTCGGCGCGTCGTGAAAGACCTCGCCAAGCCCATGGCCGCAGAAGTCGCGGACCACCGAGCAACGCTGGCCTTCGGCAAAGGACTGGATCGCATGGCCGATATCGCCAACGCGCGAGCCGGGCTTAACCGTGGCAATGCCGCGCATCATGGCCTCATAAGTGATCTCCACCAGACGCCGGGCCTTGAGGGGCACGTCACCCACCAGGAACATCCGGCTGGTGTCGCCGTGCCAGCCGTCCAGCAGGGTGGTCACATCGATGTTCACGATGTCGCCCGATTGCAGAACCTTGTCGCCGGGAATGCCGTGGCAGACCACATGGTTGACCGAGGTGCAGATCGACTTCGGAAAGCCGCGATAGTTCAGCGGCGCCGCGAGAGCGCCATGGGACGTGATGAATTCGTGCGCCAGACGGTCGATGGCCTCGGTTGTCACGCCCGGCACGACGTAGGGAATCAGCATGTCGAGGGTTTCTGCTGCCAGCCGGCCGGCGCGGCGCATGGCCTCGAAGCCCTCAGGCCCATGGATCTTGATCGCTTCAGAGCGGCGGCCGGCAGATCCGGAGGTGGGGGCGATATCCTGATTCATCGTCTAGGTCTTTCGAGGCTTCCGGTTCCCGCTGTCGCTGACAGACTGGTCAACGGGCGGGAGATGCAACGGCAACGACGCATCCAGAGTGATCGTCGCCGGGGACAGGCGGCAAGCATAGCACAAAGTCTCTACACCGCGCGCCCGTGCTGTGGCCAGTCCGCGTGCATAAGCGGGGTCGAGATCGTCGGCAATGGCAAAGGCGGAACAGTCATCCCGCTGCACGAGATAGAGCATCACGGCGCGCCGTCCAGCCGCCACGGCCTCACCCAGTTCATCAAGGTGACGGGCACCGCGTGCGGTCACACAGTCGGGGAATTCCGCCAGACTGCCAGTGCGCCGCAGGTGGACGTTTTTCACCTCCACCAGGCAGTCGGGGCGGCCGTCGGCGCTTAGCAGGAAGTCGACCCGGCTGGCTTTGCCATAGGGCACTTCGCGGCGGTGATGGGCATAGTCCGCCAGTTCGGGAATCCGCCCTGCCGCCAGCGCCTCGGCAACAATCGCGTTGGGGCGGGTGGTGTTGATACCCACCAGCCCTGCGCCGACCTGTGCCAGTTCCCAGGAATAGGCCAGCTTGCGGCCACCACCCGGCGTTGGCAGCAGCCAGACGGGCATGCCCGGCTCCGTCAGGCCCAGCATGGCACCGGGATTGGCGCAGTGGGCGGTCACCAGCGCGCCGTCGCCATCCAGCCGGATATCGGCGAGGAAGCGCTTGTAGCGCCGCTCGAGGCGGCCGGTGATGAGGGGCAGGGGGAAATCCATGGCCGGCACCTATAGCGCGCCCGGGCCGATCACTGAAGCCCTGGGCCGATCACTGAAGCCTCGGGCTGGCAGGGCGTGATGGCGATGCTATAAGTGGGTCATGTCTGACGCTGCAAACACCCCCGCCACTGCGCCCCAGGCCGACCGGCCCGTGCGTGCCTGCCTCCTGATCATCGGCAACGAGATCCTCTCGGGCCGCACCCAGGACGCGAATCTTGCCCATATCGCCAAGCGGCTGAACGACTGGGGCATCCAGTTGCGCGAGGTGCGGGTGATTCCCGATGTCGAGACGACCATCGTTGATACGCTCAACGAGGTGCGTGCGGCCTTTGACTATGTCTTCACCACGGGTGGCATCGGCCCCACCCATGACGACATCACAGCAGATTGTGTGGCCAAGGCCTTTGGGGTGCCGCTTGACGAGCACCCGGAGGCGATTGCCCTGCTCAGCCGCTATTATCCGTCAGGCGAACTCAATGCCGCCCGCCGCCGCATGGCCCGGGTGCCCCGGGGTGGCGGTCTGGTGCCGAACCCGATCTCGCAGGCGCCGGGCTTCTACATCGGCAATGTGTTTGTCATGGCCGGGGTTCCCTCCATCATGCGCGCCCAGCTGGAGGGCACCCGCCCGCATCTGGCCGGTTACAAGCCCGTGGTCTCCGGCACCGTCTCGGCCTTCATGGGCGAGGGCCGGATTGCAGCGGAACTGGAAGCCCTGCAGGGGCGCTATGCTGATCTGGATATTGGCTCCTATCCGTTCTTCAAGCGCGGCAAGCTGGGCACCAGCCTGGTGATGCGCGGCGTCGATCCTGCCCGGATCGAAGAGGCGGCGGTTGAGCTGCGGGCGATCATCAAGGGCCTTGGCGAAGAGCCGATCGAAGGCGAGTTGGCCGACGAAGTCTGACCGGGGATGTGATCCGGGGGTGGGCAGGCGATTTCGCTTCTGTCCCCGGCCATGCTAGGAAACCAGCCGTGCTCGCTTGGCGGAACCGGTAGACGCAAGCGACTTAAAATCGCTCGCCGCAAGGCGTGGGGGTTCGAGTCCCCCAGCGGGCACCAACTGCCATTGTCGTTCAGCCCTGCCGCCGTGTGCTTGCGCGGGCAATCGCCTTGTTCATCACATCAACAGGAAACGCCGGGGTCCAAGACGGGGTCTGGGCAGTGGCTGGGGCCTCTACAGACGCAAAAAACCGGTCATGAAACCGGACATAAGAGCGGCCAAAATTGCGATGCTATAGGCATAATTATATGATAACGTTCATAAATTATGATGAAAAATGCGGACATTAAAGCGGACATGGTAGCGGACATTGAACGACCGTTGGACCGCGGCGAGTCAATTGGTCTGATGGAGCCTCTTGTGTTGGGGGAGTCCAGTCGCGCCCGGATGCCTCTGGCCGACATGGCGCTTGAGCTTGCGCAAAAATCGGCAGGATTTCGACGCAGTCTTCCTCCAGGCATATTGTCATCACTGGCCGACCTCGTGCGGTCGATGAACTGCTATTACAGCAATCTGATCGAGGGGCATAACACCCATCCGATCGACATCGAACGCGCGCTCCGCAATGATTACAGTGCCGATCAACACAAGCGTAACCTGCAGATCGAAGCCAAGGCTCACATTGCCGTTCAGAACTGGATCGATGAAGGTGGGGTGAAGGCGGCATGGTCATCGGTCGAGGCCATCTGCGAACTCCATCGTCGTTTCTATGAGGAACTTCCCGACGAGTTGCGGTGGACCGAAGATCTCGAAACAGGCGAACGCACAGAGATTATCCCTGGTCGCCTGCGCCATCGTGATGTCAGGGTCGCACGGCATGTCGGCGTCAGCCCCGGTTCGGTGCCGCGCTTCCTTGGCCGCTTTGCCGAGGTATTTGGGCGGCTGGGCAAGGCCGAAAGCATCATCGCGGCCGCAGCAGCGCACCACAGGTTGGTTTGGATACATCCGTTTCTGGACGGTAACGGTCGGGTTGTGCGTCTCATGTCGCACGCCAGCATGCTCGATACGCTGGAGACAGGGTCTGTCTGGTCCATATCACGGGGGCTGGCGCGAAACGTTGCGGCTTACAAAGGCCATCTTGCAGCCTGCGATCTTCACCGCCGCAACGATCTGGATGGCAGAGGCTCCCTTAGCGAAGAGGCATTGGCTGAGTTTTCCACTTTCTTTCTCCAGATCTGCCTTGATCAGGTGAATTTCATGGAAAGCCTCGTGCAGCCTGATCGGTTGCGTACCCGCATTCTCATGTGGGCAGAAGAGGAGGTGCGCCTCGGCGGATTGCCAGCCAGGGCGGGGCAGATACTTGAGGCCCTTCTCTATCGCGGGGAACTGCCACGGGGGGAAGTCCCTGGTCTGTCTGATGTTGGCGAGCGTCAGGGCCGGCGCATTTTAGCGGCATTGGAGCAAAAGGGCGTGATTGCCTCAGTCAGTGCGCGAGCGCCAATCACCCTGTGCTTCCCTGCCACCCTTGCGTCGCGCTGGATGCCAGGCCTGTTCCCGGACAAGACAGACTGATACCCCTCGGGGGGAGCGGGGCGGGCGCGTGTGCGGGACGGCAATTGTTGGTAAAGGGTCGCTTGCTGAGCGCCTGAGTTGTTCCGTTCCCGGGAGCAGCGTGGACGGGTTCAGTACAGGGAGATGAAGGAGACCCATGTCGTTGACTGATCTGTTTGGTGAAACAGCCGATGTGGTGCCGCAAGGTGTTTCACTGCAACGCAGCGTTTTCTCGATGGAAGAGATCTCCCGGCAGTTCACGATGATTGCCGAAGTCCTGGCCCTGTCGCCACCGTTCCGGCCGTGCATGCGCAATGGCACGCCATTTGGCCATGATATTTCCAATTGTGGCGCGCTTGGCTGGATCTCGGACACGCGCGGCTATCGCTACAGCCGTCGCCATCCCGAGACGGGTGTAGCCTGGTCGCCAATCCCCGCAGCCCTGCGCGATGCGGCCATGGCGGCGGCGGCCCGGGCAGGGGTTGCCGATTTTGTGCCTGACGCCTGTCTGATCAACCTCTATGGCCCGAAGGGGCGCATGGGCCTGCACCAGGACCGTGATGAGGCAGATCTGACCTGCCCCATCGTTTCGTTCAGCCTGGGCGCCGATGCCGTCTTTGCTTTGGGCGGGCTTGAGCGCCGTGACCCCGTCAGCCGGTTTACCCTGCGGGCGGGGGATGTGCTGGTGCTGCATGGGCCGTCGCGCCTGCGTTTTCACGGGGTTGACCGGCTGCGCCCCGCCTCTGGGCCGCGCCACGCCATTCTGCCGGAAGGCGGGCGGATCAACCTCACGTTCCGGCGCGCTGGTTGATCAACCCACTGATGTCAGCCGATCTCATAATTCGGCATTCACGTGCCAACCTGCCTCGGCTAGTCTCTGCGACAGCTGAGTCGCCCTGTTTCGCCTCAGTCTGACCAATCGTTGCGGCCCTCCGGTGGGCCCGCGGGCGCTGGAGGCTTCCTGGGGGATGATACGCCTGCATGGCCCGGCCCTTGTTCTGGTCGCCCTCTCGTTTCTGCTTGGCGCCTGTGCGGACGGCTTTGGTCGGCTGACCCGCAGCCCAACGGCCGTCATGCTGCCCATGCCATACTTTTCCCCGCCGCCATCACAAGGGGCTCCCCCGTCATTTCGTCAGTGCGTTCCCTTTGCCCGCTATCGTTCCGGCCTCGATCTTTATGGGGATGCCTGGACCTGGTGGGACAAGGCGGCGGGGCAGTTTGCCAGGGGTGCTGCCCCCCGCGATGGCGCGGTCCTGGTGCTCAAGCGCACCGATCGGCTGAAGCATGGCCATGTTGCCGTGGTCAACAGGGTGATCGATCGCCGCGAGATCACGGTAGATCACGCCAATTGGAATCCCGGCCTTGATGCCCCCGACCTTGACATGGGCGTCAACGATGTATCGCGCAAGAACGACTGGACCCTGGTCAGATTCTGGAATGTGGAGGCAGCCACCTGGGGCCGCCCCTATCCGGCTTATGGTTTCATCTACCGCGATGCTGCCAACACCGTGGTCGGCTATTAGGCCCCGGCAAACCCTGGCCTCAGCGAACCGTCTCCAGGGCCGCGATCAGACGATCGACATCGGCGTCATTGGTGTAGTGGGCGAGGCTTGCTCGCACCACACCACCTGCCGGCAGCAGGCCCAGGGCCTCGACACAGCGTTTGGCATAGAAATCCCCGTGGCCAACCGCGATTCGCGCCCGCCGCAGAACCTCTGCCACCTCGGACGCGTCGCGCCCGTGGATCGCAAAGGAAATGGTGGGTGCCCGGGTTCCATCGGCCCGGCGCTCGCCAATGATGCGCACATCGTTGCGCTGGCCCAGATAGTCGAGCACGCGGTTGGCGAGGCGATCCTCATGGGCGGCGAACAGGTCATAGCATCGTTGTGCCTGGGCGCGAGGGCTGGCGGCCGGCGTGGCGAAGTGATGGGCGTCGATGGCTTCAAGGTAGTCGGCGATGCCGGCGGCGCCGGCCGTCAGTTCGTGATTGGGACCGCCAGGGTTAAGGGTATAGGGCGCATCCGTCAGGAAGTAGTGGTTCTGGGGGCGAGCTGCCTCCAGCAGGTGGCGCTTGCCATAAAGCAGGGCCGCATGGGGACCGAAGGTCTTGTAGAGGCTGAAGCCATAGAAATCGACGTCGAGGTCCTTCATGTCGGGCAGACGATGGGGCGCATAGGCAACCCCGTCGACACAGGCAAGAGCGCCGGCAGCATGGATGCGTGCAACCAGTGCCTTCACATCGTTGATCGTGCCCACAACATTGGAACAGTGGCTGAAGCAGACCAGCCGCGTGCGCGGGCCAAGAAGCGCGTCGAGGGCAGAGGCGGGCAGGGCGCCGGTCTCGGGATCGATCTGCCATTCCCGCACCGTGACGCCGTGGTCGGCCAGGCGACGCCAGGCGCCATTATTGGCCTCGTGATCAAGGTTGGTGACGATGACTTCATCACCTGGGCCAAACAGCGGGCGCAGGGCCTGGGCCAGAACATACATGTTCATGGTCATGGAGGGGCCGATCAGGATCTCGTCCTCACCAGCGTTGATGAGATGGGCAAGGCGCGCCTTGGCGTCGGCAATCCGGCCCGAGGCGCGGGCGCTGGCCTCGAAGTCCCAGGCGGGCTGGACAAAGCTGGTGTTCATATAGTCTGTCACCCGGGTAATGACCTGACGGGGCAGATAGGAACCACCCGCGCTTTCAAAGAAGGCCCAGCCATCTTCGAACTGGGGAAACTGCGCGCGGATGAAATTCAGATCGAGCTCGGCCATTCCTGGACTCCTGAGGTGACCGCAACAGTCTACTGACAGCATTCCCGCTTTGCGAGGCCGGGGCCCCTGATGCCAAGTGGCGACAGCGCTGCTAGGGTCCAATCCGGGAAACGCCACTGATGAGGGCAAAATGAACGGCGCAGAAAGTCTGGTGGCGACGGCGCTCGCCGCCGGAATCGACACATGCTTTGCCAATCCGGGGACCACGGAACTGCCGCTGGTTCAGGCGCTCGACGCCGTTCCTGGCATGAAGGGCGTGCTCTGCGTCCATGAAACCGTGGTGACAGGGGCGGCCGATGGCTATGCCCGCATGGCCGGCAAGCCGGCCCTGACCCTGCTGCATCTGGGGCCGGGTTTTGCCAATGGCATTGCCAATCTCCACAATGCCCGGCGTGCACGGACCCCGGTGGTCAATCTGATTGGCGACCATGCCCGCTGGCATCGCGCCGCCGATGCGCCGCTGACCAGTGATATCCAGGCCCTGGCCGGTGCGGTTTCCGGCTTTGTGCGCGAAAGCGGCAGTGCGGCCAGCCTGGCCGAGGATTTTGCCGATGTGCTGGCGGCCTCCATCTCGGACGGCGGTCAGGTGGCGACGCTGATTGCTGCGGCGGACCATCAGTGGGGTGAAGGTCGCGGGCAGGCCCGCCTGCGCGAGGCACGGGGCCGGGCACTGGTGGGTGATTCTGCCGTGGACAAGGCCCGGGCGATGCTGGTTGCCGCTGGCGCCAAGGGCGTGCTGTTCCTTGGCGGCGCCGGGCTGACAGAGCGGGGACTGAAGGCGGCGGCGCGGATCCGCGCGGTCACGGGCTGTGCCCTGTTCTCCGAGACATTCTTTGCCCGGATGCCGCGCAAGCCTGGCCTGCCGGTGCCCACGCGGCTGCCCTATTTCCCGGAAATGGCCATGGATGCGCTGGCCCCGTTCGGCGCGCTGGTGCTGGCGGGTGCACGGGATCCGGTTGCGTTCTTTGGCTATCCCGGCCTGCCAAGCCGCTTGGCCGACAAGGTTGCCCAGGTGGAAACCCTTGCCCGGCCTGAGGCCGATGTGGTGCCCGCCCTCGAGGCCCTGGCGGACGCGCTGAAGGCGCCAGCCTTTGTGGCGGAAGCGGCTGTCCAGCGCCCCGGCCGACCCAGCGGCGCCCTGACCCCCCTCAGCCTCTGCCAGGCGATCGCCGCCTGCCAACCCGAGGACTGCGTGGTCATGGACGAGGGGCTGACGGTCAGCGCCGTTTATGACGCCGTCGCCCGAGGGGTGCCCGCGTTCGACATGCTGATGCTGACGGGTGGTGCCATCGGCATGGGGCCAGCGGGGGCTACCGGTGCCGCGCTTGCCGTGCCCGGCCGCAAGGTGATCAACCTGCAGGCGGATGGCAGCGGTCTTTATACGGCGCAGGCCCTGTGGACCCAGGCCCGCCAGGGCCTCGACGTGGTGACAGTGATCTGTTCCAACCGCCGCTACGAGATCCTGCGGGTGGAGATTGCCCGCACCGGTGCTGCAGCAGGGCCGATTGCCCGTGCCATGACCGATCTTGGCGGGGTCGACTGGGTCTCCATCGCCCGCGGCTATGGCGTGCCGGCCCGACGGGCCGAAACGGCGGAGGATCTGGTGGCAGCCCTGGATCAGGCCATGGCAACGCCTGGTCCCCAGTTGATCGAGGCGGTTCTGAACGACTGAGAGGTATTCAGGGCATCGATTGCGCCGGCGGCCTGCCGGTGCGAAGTTTGCACAAGGCTGGGGGGATCAGCCAAATGGAGGCGGCGGCAGATGGGTTCGACAATGCGCAAAATGGTGAAGCTGACGGCAGCTCTGGGTCTTGTTCTCGGCACCTCGGTGCTGGGCGTGACAGGCGCACAGGCAAATTCGCTCGAAGGCACCTATAAGGTAGAGGGCGCCAATCCGGGCGCCACCAAGAAATACACGGGCACGGCGAAGGTCACCTTCGAGGGTGAGGTTTTCCACGTTGAGTGGGATCTGGGCGGCCAGGCCATCAAGGGCACCGGGCTGAAGCTTGGAGATACCTTTGCGGTTACGGCGCAGATGCCTGATGGCAAGCCAGCCGGCATCATGCTGTTCCTGCTGCGCCCCGATGGCGGCCTCACCGGCCGCTGGGCCTCTGCGGGTGCAACCAAGACCGGTAACGAGATCTGGTCACCCCAGGCAGAAGCAGGCGCACCGGCGGCTCCGCCCGCCCAATAACCCATGCCGGGCGGGTCGATCAGGCCGGGTTCCTAGAACCAGGCCTGAAGGCCCGCCTCTATGGCATGCCAGGCTGCCGTGCTCATGTAGATCAGAAAGAAAACCCCGCCCAGGCTGACGGCGAGGCCGGCAATCAGTGCAAGGCCGTCCTTGGCCAGCAGCCCGAGCGCCAGAAACACGATGGCAAAGCTGAGCGGGATGTTGGTCAGCGGCACCGGGCTTGCCAGCAGGATACCCAGCACCGCGCAGGCAGCACCAATCAGCCGTTCCTGTAGCCAGCCCGTCAGAAACGGCAGGCGGGGACGCAGCACCCGCTCCATCCGTTGCAGCAGGGGCATGGACCGGCTGATCATCCGGCGAAATTCCGACGCTGCAAACGACCGCCGCAACAAAATGGCGGGCAGCCATGGCCGGTTGGACCCCCAGGCGAGTTGCGCCGCAATCGCCGCCAGCGGGAAACCGAACGCTGCCGAAAGTCCCGGGGGGGCCACGGGAAGCGTGGTCGGCAGGGCCAGCAGCAGCATCAGGATGCCAAAGCCACGGTCAGCCAGACCCTCGACGATGTCGCCCAGCGAAATGCGCTCATGCGGCCAGTTCTGGGCAAGATCCGTCAGCACGACCGAGATTTTCCTCGGGTCCTCCTGGGAGCTTTGCGGCGCAGAGTAAAGTGGATCTGTCGGTCCAGACGACATCAATTGAGCCCGTCCACGCGCCTGGGCAGGCGGTGTTCGCGGTGAATTGAGACAGAAAGCATCAGGCCGCAGCCGAGCAAAAGCGTCATCATGGCCGAGCCACCATAAGATACGAGGGGGAGGGGAATCCCGACCACCGGAATCAGCCCCATGACCATGGACATATTGATGAATACGTAAAGAAAGAACTGGGTGGTGATGCCCAGTGCCACAAGGCGACCAAACTGGTTGCGGCAACCAAGGCCGATGGCGATCCCATAGGCAAACAGGCAAACATAAAGGAACAGCAGGACCACCCCGCCGATCATCCCGAATTCCTCACCCACCTGGGTGAAGATGAAATCGGTCTGAACCTCGGGCAGGAAGCGGAGCTGGCTTTGTGAGCCCTGAAGATAGCCCTTGCCGGTGATCCCGCCCGAGCCCATGGCGATCATCGACTGCAGGATATTGTAGCCGGCGCCAAGCGGGTCATTCTCGGGGTCCATGAATGTGAGGACCCGGCGTTTCTGGTAGTCGTGCATGAACTGCCATACGACCGGCAGCGCAGACAACACGGCCACAATGATGATGGCAAACTTCCAGAGCCGCACCCCCGCCAGGAAGAAGATGGCGCCGGAGCCCAGCATCAGAAGCGTCGCCGTGCCAAGGTTGGGCTGCTTCAGCACCAGCACGACCGGCAGCAGAACAAGGATCAGCGGCGCCACCAGCATCAGCGGGCGGCCCACCTGCTCAAGGCTGATGCCATGGAAATAGCGCGCCAGCGCCAGCACCAGGGCAAGCTTCATGATCTCTGACGGTTGCAGCTGGAAGAAGCCAAGATCGATCCAGCGCTGGGCGCCCATGCCGATGGAGCCCATGACTTCAACGGCGACAAGGCCGATCAACGTGACCGCATAAATCGGATAGGCCCAGCGCGCCCAGAAGCGGATGTCGACCAGGGCAACACCGATCATCACGATGAAGCCGGCAATAAACCGCACCACCTGCTTGCCGGCCCAGGGACTCCATGATCCGCCAGCTGACGAATAGAGCATGGCAAAGCCGATGGAGGCGATCAGTGTTACCAGGAACACAAGACCCCAGTTGACCATGAGGAGCTTGGCGCCAAGTGTCAGGTCGCGGTGGCGCGAAGCCATATAGCTGACCATTTCAGGCGGTTCCTGCGGTGCTGGTTTCAGGGGTCATGGACGCAATCATGCCAAGGGCACACAGGCTGATCATAACAGGAATGGCTTGCCTGCTTCGACCCCCCCAGGGGCGATTCCGGCCTTTCGACAATGGTTCCATAGCATGGCATCTGCGAGGATCGCCATTCCGCCAAAGGATAAGCCCGCAATGCGCCGCAAACTTGTGCTGATTGTTTTCTGCCTGGGCCTGGTGTGGAGCCTGCTGGCGCTTGGCGCCTATACCCTCATCGATGGGGCCGGGGCGGCTCTGGTCGACTGGGTGGGGGGTGTAGGCCTGCCCGGCGAAGTTCTCGGCGCTGTCCTGGTGCTGCTCAAGGGACTGGGGCTGGGCTTTGTCTTTCTGGTCTGGCTGCTTGGCATGATGATCGTGGTCACGCTCGCCCGTGGCGCGCTGGGGGCAGGGCTGACGATCACCACGTTCCAGCAGGTGATGCGGCGAGACGGGACGATGTGGACACAGGATCCCGACCCCTTCGCCGGACGCCAGCAGGATCTCCCCCCGCGCTCTGAACAGGATCTTACCCTTGAGCAAAAGCCCGACGGGTCATGGGGGCCTCCCGCGCGACCGGACGACCAGCAACATGGTGGCTGACATCACCGCTGTCGCCGACGGCGGTGTGATCGGCTAGAAGAGAGGCGTCCGTTTCCGGAGTTCCCCCATGGCCGATTTTCCCTCCCATGCCCGTGCCGTCATCATTGGCGGCGGCATCATTGGCTGTTCGACGGCCTATCATCTGGCCAAGCTTGGCTGGCGGGAGGTTGTGCTGCTGGAGCGGTACAAGCTGACATCGGGCACCACCTTTCATGCAGCGGGCCTGGTGGGCCAGTTGCGGACCTCCGCCAACATCACCCAACTGCTGAAATATTCCGTCGAGCTTTACGATGGGCTTGAGGCTGAGACCGGGCTTGCCACCGGCTGGAAGCGCAATGGCGGACTTAGGCTTGCCTGCAATGCCGAGCGCATGACCGAGATTCGCCGCCAGGCCACCACGGCCCATTCCTTTGGCCTTGAGATGCATCTGCTCTCGGCACGGGAAGCACAGGACCTGTGGCCCGTGATGGACGTCTCCGATGTTGTGGGCGCGGCGTTCCTGCCCACCGACGGACAGGCCAATCCGTCAGACATCACCCAGGCCCTGGCCCGGGGTGCGCGCATGAATGGCGTGCGCATCATCGAGGACTGCAAGGTCACCGGTATTCAGTTGAAGGATGGCCGTGCCGTGGGGGTGGAAACATCCCTGGGCGTGATTTCGGCCGAGGTCATCGTCAATTGCGGTGGCCAATGGGCCAAGGAGATCGGCCGCATGGCCGGCGTCTCGGTGCCCCTGCAGTCGGTGCAGCACCAGTACCTGATCACCGAGGCGATTGCCGGCGTGCCGCGCGATCTGCCCACCCTGCGCGACCCGGACCGTCTGATCTATTTCAAGGAAGAAGTCGGCGGCCTGGTGATGGGCGGGTACGAGCCCAACCCAATCGCCTGGGCCATTGATGGCATTCCCGAGGGGTTCCATTTCAGCCTGCTCGACTCCAATCACGACCATTTCGAACCCCTCATGCAGCAGGCCCTGGCGCGTGTCCCGGCATTGGAGACTGCGGGCATCAAGCAGTTCATCAACGGCCCCGAAAGCTTCACGCCCGACGGCAATTTCATTCTTGGCGAGGCGCCGGAGGTGGCGGGCTTTTTTGTCGGCGCCGGCTTCAACGCCTTTGGCATCGCCAGCGCGGGCGGTGCGGGCCGCGCGCTGGCGGAATGGGTTGCCGGTGGCGAGCCACCTATCGACCTGTGGCCGGTGGATATCCGCCGCTTTGGCGCCCTGCACCGGGATGATGCCTGGACCCGCACCCGCACCCTTGAGGCCTATGGCAAGCACTACACCATGGCCTGGCCCCATGAAGAGCATGAGAGTGGGCGCCCCCTGCGCATGTCGCCGCTGTATCCCCTGCTGCAGAAGGCGGGCGCGGTGTTTGGCTCCAAGCTGGGTTGGGAGCGGCCTAACTGGTTCGCCCGGCCGGGGGATGCGCCGCACGACATCTATACCTATGGCCGCCAGAACTGGTTCGATGCCGTGGGGGAAGAACACAAGGCAACCCGCGAGGCCGTTACCGTTTTCGACCAGACCTCCTTTGCCAAGTTCCTGATGGTGGGCCGCGACGCAGAGACGGCCCTGTCATGGATCGCCGCCAACAATATGGCGAAGGCACCGGGCAGCCTTACCTATACCCAGATGCTGAACCGCAAGGGTGGCATCGAATGCGACCTGACCGTGGTTCGCCAGGCGCACGACCGCTTCTACATCGTGACCGGGACCGGCTTTGCCACCCATGATTTCTCATGGATTGCCCGCAACATCCCCGCCGGCCTCGATGCCAGCCTGATCGACGTGACAAGTTCCGCCAGTGTCCTTGCCCTGATGGGGCCACAAGCGCGGGATGTGCTGGCGGCCATAACCACCGCCGATGTCTCCAACGCCGCCTTCCCCTTTGCCACCGCGCAGGAGATCATGGTGGCCGGTGTGCCCGTTTGGGCGCTAAGGGTTACCTATGTGGGCGAACTGGGGTGGGAACTGCACATTCCCGTGGAAGGAGCGGTGGCCGTCTATCAGGCACTGATGGCGGCCGGCAAGGCCCATGGCATCCGCAATGCGGGCTATCGGGCGATTGAATCGCTGCGTCTGGAAAAGGGCTATCGCGCCTGGGGCAGCGACATTGGGCCGGATCACTCCCCGCTTGAGGCGGGGCTTGGCTGGGCGGTGAAACTGTCGCGCGGCACCCCGTTCCTGGGGCGTGAGGCCATCGAGGCGCAGAAGGCGGCCCCCCTGAAAAAGCGGCTGGCGGCCTTTACGGTGGATGACCCGTCCGTCGTTCTGCTGGGCCGCGAGACGATCTATCGCGATGGTGAGCGGGTGGGCTGGCTGACCAGTGGTGGCTGGGGTTACACCGTGGGGGCAAACATCGGCTATGGCTATGTGCGCAATCCGTGCGGGGTTGATGATGCCATGCTGGCAACCGGCACCTGGGAACTTGATGTTGCCATGGAGCGCAAACCTGCCCGCCTGCACATGGGCCCGCTTTATGACCCCGCGATGACGCGCATCAAGGCCTGAGTGTGGTGGCGGGGAGGGGCCTTACTCCCTGGCCCGCCAGCCTTCCCAGGCCAGCAGAAGCCAGCCAAAAATCAGCAGCAGGCCGCCCAGCGGGGTGATCGCGCCAAGCCAGCGCAGGCCTGTGACGGCAAGCGCATAGAGCGACCCTGAGAAAATCAGGATCCCAAAGCAGAACGCAAATCCAGCGAGACGTCCTGCGGTGCCCGTGCGTGTGCCGAGGCTGGCCAGGCCCAGCAGTGCCAGGGCATGGATCAGCTGGTAACGCGCGCCGGTTTCCCAGATCGCCAACATATCGGGCTCAAGAACGGCCTTCAGGCCATGGGCGGCAAAGGCGCCAGCGCAGACGCCAAGCGCGCCAAGGACGCCCGCCAGCAACAGCCAGGGTCGCAAGGCCGGATCAGACCGTGATGGCGCCGGCGATGGCGTCGGCCAGCGTCACGGCGATGCGCTTGCGCGCTGTAGGGTTCGTCAGCAGCGCCTCGTCATGGGTGTTCGACAGGAAGCCCGTTTCGATCAGGATCGAGGGCACGTCGGGCACCTTGAGCACGGCAAAATTGGCCGAGCGCTTGGGATTTTCGAGCAGTGTAAGATTGCTGCCGATCAGGCTGACGATGCGCGCCTTCTTGGCCAGCGCGGCGTTCAGGCTGTGGCGCCGGGTCAGGTCAAAGAGGATGGCTGCCACTTCCTTGTCGGCGGCGGCAACATCAACCCCGGTCAGATAGTCGGAGGCATTTTCACGGGTGGCGATCGCCGCCGCGAACTTGTCGGACGCGGTCTCGGACAGAGTATAAGCGGAAATGCCGCGCGCCTCGCCATTGGGGGCAGAATCGGCATGGATCGAGATGAAAAGATCGGCCTGCTTGTCGTGCGCCAGCTTGGCCCGGGCCGAGAGTGCCAGAAAGACATCGCGCGACCGGGTCAACAGCACCCGGTGCCGGCCCCCGGCAGCCAGGCGGTTGGCAATGTTCTGGGCAATATCGAGGGTGATGTGCTTTTCATAGCCGCCCCGCAGGCCGATGGCGCCAGGATCATGTCCGCCGTGGCCAGGATCGAGAACGATCAAGGGTGGCAAGCCTGGCTTCAGCTTGGGCTTGGGGTGTTTTTCGGCAAGGGCGGCGGCAAGCACGTCGGCGCTGCCTGCCGAAAGCAGGAAGGGCAGACCAAGAGCCAGCTTGAGTACGTCGCGCCGCTTCATCTTGTCCGTCCCGGGGCCGCGAGTGGGCAGACTTGCCACAATATCTCTGATTCGGCCGCGAACTCCCTGATACAAATACATGAATCGTTGGCAGGGACAAGATGTTATCAGCGTCCCACGATCTGAACCCTGCAGCGGACCCTGGCATCAACCGGCCGGCGCCTGCCGAGACAGAAGGCTGATTGGGCGTCGTGACCAAAGATATCGACGGCAAATCATGGCCTCTTGGCGAGGATCGGCCGGGGGCCTCCTTGACTCTGGAGGCCCTCGGCCATAGATACACCCCGTCTCGTTGGCACTCGCCTTCGGGGAGTGCTAACAACCGGCAAATGCCGGCCTTTGTCTGCTAGAGGAGGAGGTTTCCATGGGTTTTCGGCCGTTGCACGATCGCGTTGTGGTCAAGCGGATCGACCAGGACGACAAGACCAAGGGGGGGATCATCATCCCCGACACCGCCAAGGAAAAGCCCCAGGAGGGCGAAGTTATGGCGGTCGGCCCTGGTGCCCGCAATGAGCAGGGCACGCTTATCGCGCTGGACGTCAAGAAGGGTGATCGCATCCTTTTCGGCAAGTGGTCCGGCACCGAAGTCAAGATCGACGGTGATGATCTCCTGATCATGAAGGAGAGCGACATTCTCGGCATCGTCGAGGGTTCGGCCAAGGGCGGCAAGAAGTAAGCCAGAGCCCCTCATTCACCGGGATACACGTACACGCCATAGACGAGGAGTTTTCCAAACATGGCAGCCAAGGATATCAAGTTCGGCGCCGACGCGCGCGCGCGCATGCTGCGCGGTGTCGATCTGCTTGCTGACGCAGTCAAGGTCACGCTCGGTCCCAAGGGCCGCAATGTCGTGATCGACAAGTCGTTCGGCGCGCCCCGCATCACCAAGGACGGCGTCACCGTCGCCAAGGAGATCGAGCTCGCGGACAAGTTCGAGAACATGGGCGCCCAGATGGTGCGCGAAGTGGCCTCGAAGACCAATGACATCGCCGGCGACGGCACCACCACCGCGACGGTTCTGGCCCAGGCCATCGTCCGCGAGGGTGCGAAGTCGGTTGCGGCGGGCATGAACCCGATGGACCTGAAGCGCGGCATCGACCTGGCGGTCGAGGCGGTCGTGGCCGAAGTCAAGAAGCAGTCCAAGAAGATCTCGAGCAATGCCGAGATCGCCCAGGTCGGCACCATCTCTGCCAATGGCGAAGCCGCCATCGGTGAGATGATTGCAAAGGCCATGGAGAAGGTCGGCAAGGAAGGCGTGATCACGGTTGAAGAGGCCAAGGGCCTTGAGACCGAGCTCGAAGTCGTCGAGGGCATGCAGTTCGACCGCGGCTATCTGTCTCCCTACTTCATCACCAATGCTGAAAAGATGGTGGTTGAGCTGGAGCGCCCCTACATCCTGCTGCACGAGAAGAAGCTCTCGGGCCTGCAGGCCATGCTGCCGGTCCTTGAGGCCATTGTGCAGTCGGGCCGTCCCCTGCTGATCATCGCCGAGGACGTCGAGGGCGAAGCCCTTGCCACCCTGGTGGTGAACAAGCTGCGTGGTGGCCTGAAGGTCGCGGCCGTGAAGGCCCCGGGCTTTGGCGATCGCCGCAAGGCCATGCTGGAAGACATCGCCATCCTGACCGGTGGTGAAGTGATCTCCGAAGACCTCGGGATCAAGCTTGAGAACGTCACGCTCGCCATGCTCGGTTCGGCCAAGAAGGTCACGATCGAGAAGGAAAACACCACGATCGTCGACGGTTCCGGCAAGAAGACGGACATCCAGGCCCGTTGCGGCCAGATCCGTGCGCAGGTCGAGGAAACCTCGTCCGACTATGACCGCGAGAAGCTGCAGGAACGTCTGGCGAAGCTCGCCGGCGGTGTTGCGGTGATCAAGGTCGGTGGCGCCACCGAGGTTGAGGTGAAGGAGCGCAAGGACCGCGTCGACGACGCGCTTCATGCAACCCGCGCCGCGGTCGAGGAAGGCATTGTGCCGGGCGGCGGTGTTGCCCTGCTGTATGCCAGCCGCGCCCTGGCGAACCTGAAGCTCGACCATGACGACCAGAAGGTCGGCGTCGAGATCGTTCGTCGCGCCCTGCTGGCTCCGGTCCGCCAGATCGCGGAGAACGCCGGCAAGGACGGCGCCGTGATCTCGGGCAAGCTGCTTGAGTCCAAGGACAACAAGTGGGGCTACGACGCCCAGAACGACCAGTACACCGACATGGTGAAGGCCGGCATCATCGACCCGACAAAGGTTGTGCGCACGGCCCTGCAGGATGCGGCTTCGATCGCCGGCCTGCTGATCACCACCGAGGCGATGGTCGCTGACCGTCCCGAGAAGAAGTCTCCGGGCGGCGGTGGCATGGGCGGCGGCATGCCCGACATGGGTGGCATGGATTTCTGATCCAGCCAACCCGAGGTCAAGTCCACAAGAAAGGGGTCGCGGCAACGCGGCCCCTTTTTTCTTGCCCGCCCGTTCATGATTTTTTGATGACGCAACAAATTCGTGGGAGACACGACTCGCGGACGCTTCCTAGGCTCTGATTGCTTGATGGATGAAGCCGCCGAGAGGAACTTCCCCTGACTGGTTTTCGAAATCACCAGAGCAGACATCTCCCCGGCCTCCTATGGCCAACCCGCAAGCGTGCCCGTGCCGCCCTGTTATCCAGGGCGGTTTTTTTTATGCCTGCCGCATCCAGTTCACGTTCCAGCGCATCCCCACGGCTGAGGCCGTATCCCTGAGGAGTGCCTTGATGACGAAACGCGCCATTCGCACCAAATCCCGCGACGATGCAGCCACGCCCGCCCGGCCGGCTGAACTGGCCCGGCTGCGCCAGATCTGCGAGTCACCCACGACCTGGGATCCCAATAGCGACGAGGCAGACGACCGCGACCGGCGCTTTGTACGCAACGTCCGTCCACAGAGCGCCAATCAGCGCGCCCTGATGGACGCGATCGCCAGCCACAACCTGACCCTTGCCCTTGGCCCGGCCGGCAGCGGCAAGACCTATCTGGCAATTGCAGCGGCGGTGGAAGCGCTGGAGGCGGGCTCGGTCAACCGGATTGTCCTGTCGCGCCCCGCTGTTGAGGCGGGGGAGAGCCTTGGCTTCCTGCCGGGTGACATGCACGAGAAACTCGCCCCCTATCTGCAGCCTCTCTATGACGCCCTCAACGAGCGGCTGGGGGCCAAGCGCCTGCGTCTGCTGCTGGGCAATGGCGCCATCGAGATTGCCCCGGTGGCCTATATGCGGGGGCGCACCCTGAATGGGGCCTTTGTGGTGATCGACGAAGCCCAGAACTGCACGTACGCCCAGATCAAGATGCTGCTGACCCGCCTTGGCTGGCACTCCACCATGGTGCTGACGGGCGACCCGGACCAGACAGACCTGCTGCCCGGCATCTCTGGCTTTGCCGAAATTGCCCGGCGGGTGGCGACAGTTCCGGGTATTGCCGTTGTCCGTCTTGATGACGCAGATATCGTCAGGCATCCGCTGGTTGCCAGCATGCTTGGCGTGCTCTGATACGTGACGTTTTAGTTTCTAAGCTGAACAGATAACCGTCATGCAGTCGGCCGGAATACTCCGGCCGACACGCCCAGCAAAGGCCTGCACTTGCAATACCTCTGTCCGTAAACAAATCGATTGTACGAACCCCCGCTTCGTGATGAAAATGCGCTAGGCGAGCAATTTGGCTCATAGCCTAAGGGGGATATTATGGGTGCTCTCACCGGCAAGGTCGCGGTTGTAACCGGGTCGACCAGCGGTATTGGTCTTGGAATCGCGCGCGCCTTTGCCCAGGCGGGCGCCGCTGTCGTACTGAATAGCCGCAAGGCGTCGCCCGAGTCCGATGCTCTGGTTGCCGAGCTTGGCGTCATCAACGGCGGCAAGACCATTTTCGGCGCTGCCGACATGGGCGTTCCGGCCGAAATCTACGCAATGGTCGAGGAAGCCGCCAAGAAGTTCGGCTCGGTCGACATTCTCGTCAACAATGCCGGCATCCAGCACGTTGCCCCGATTGACGAATTCCCCCTCGACAAGTGGGACCAGGTTCTGGCCACCAATCTGTCGTCGGCGTTCCATTCGACGAAGGCCTGCCTGCCCCTGATGAAGGCGGCCAAGTGGGGCCGTATCATCAACATTTCGTCGGCACACGGCCTGATTGCTTCACCCTTCAAGTCTGCTTATGTCGCTGCCAAGCACGGCATGATCGGCCTGACCAAGGTGACCGCGCTCGAGATCGCCCAGCAGGGCATCACGGCCAACGCGATCTGCCCGGGCTATGTCTACACGCCGCTGGTCGAGAAGCAGATCGACGACCAGGCCAAGGCCCATGGCATCAGCCGTGACCGGGTCATCAAGGAAGTTCTGCTGGTCAACCAGCCCAACCGCGAGTTCGCGACTGTCGAGCAGATGGGCGCCCTGGCGGTGTTCCTGTCGTCCGACGCCGCAGCGGCCATCACAGGCACTGCGATCCCGGTCGACGGTGGCTGGGTCGCTCATTGACCGGGGCAGCAGACGTGGGAAAGCCACGCCGTGCCACACCGGCATCTTCGGATGCCGGTGTGAAGGTCATCAATCTGGCACTCCAGGGTGGCGGCTCTCACGGGGCGTTTACCTGGGGCGTGATTGATCGTCTGCTCGAGGAAAAGGGCGTTGCCATCGAAGGCATCGTTGGTACGTCGGCAGGCGCGATGAACGCGGCTGTCACGGCCTGCGGTCTTGCCGCTGGCGGCAACAAGGGCGCGCGGGATCTGCTGGACACCTTCTGGAAGCGCATCTCTGATGCCTCCAAGAGTGGCCCGCTGCAGCAGAGCGTGATGGACAAGTGGTTCGGTACCAAGGGGAGCATGGAGTATTCCCCGGCGTATCTGTTCTTCGATGCCCTGAGCCGCATGGCCTCGCCATATCAGCTCAACCCGATGAACACGAATCCGCTCAAGGACGTGCTCGCCTCGACCATCGACTTTGATTTCCTGCACAAGGAAACCAAGGTAAAGCTCTACATCTGCGCATCGAACGTGCTGAACGGGCGTATCCGGGTTTTTGACCACAGCGACATCTCTGTCGAAGCGGTTCTGGCCTCTGCCTGTCTGCCGTTCATGTTCCAGGCTGTGGAAGTTGATGGCCAGCATTATTGGGACGGCGGCTATATGGGCAACCCGCCCCTTTATCCGCTGATCTACAATTGCGCGTCGCGGGACGTGCTGATCGTGCAGATCAACCCGATCAACATTCCCGAAGTGCCGACGACGGCACAGGCGATCCTCGACCGTATCAACACGCTCAGCTTCAATTCGAGCCTGATGCGCGAGATGCGGGCGATCAACTTCGTCACGGGCCTGATCGATTCAGGCTTTGACGATGGTGGACGCCTGAAGCGCCTGTTCGTGCACACCGTCGATGCCGAGGACGTGATGGCGGGCATGGGGGTTTCCTCCAAGCTCAATGCCGACTGGGAGTTCCTCAACTGGCTGAAGGATCTCGGTCGCCAGCGTGCCGAGACGTTCCTGTCCGACAATTGGGACAAGATCGGCAAGGAGTCGAGCACCGACATCGCCAAGAAGTTCCTCTGATCAGAGTGAACTGACAAACAGGGCGGCGCAGGCCTCAGGGCTTGCGCCGCCCTTTTGTTTGGCCTCACCTTGGCATCCGCCAGAGGCCCTGATCATGTCCCAGCCAAGCAGCACAGCCACCCCCACTGCCAAAGCCGCCTTGCAGCCCTCGGCAAGCGAGGCGCGGGATGCCGCCTTTGCCCGGGCCGATCAGGGGCGGCGCACGCTCGCCGGTATCGGCTCCATGATCCTGGCGGTCGGGCTGTTTGCCGCGATGGATGCCATCGTCAAATGGCTTTCAGACACATTCCCCCTCATCGAACTGGTTTTCTTTCGCTCGATCTTCGCGCTGCTGCCGCTTGGCCTGCTTATGGCGCGCAGCGGTGGCTGGCGCCTGCTGCGGGTCACGCGGCCGGGCCTGCACATGTTGCGCAGCAGCGTGGGTCTGGTGTCGATGTATCTCTATTTCGTCGCCTACAAACTGCTGCCTCTGGCAGATGCCTTTGCCCTTGGCTTTGCCGCCCCCCTGTTCATGACGGCCCTGTCCGTGCCCCTGTTGCACGAGAAGGTTGGGCCGCGCCGGTGGGCGGCGGTGGCGGTGGGTTTTTCCGGCGTGCTGGTGATGCTGCGGCCGGGTGGTGACCTGTTCCAGTTGGCCGCCATCGTTCCCATCGTGGCTGCCTTCACCTATGCCCTGGCCATGGTGATCATCCGTAATCTTTCACGTCACGATGGCACCATTGCGATCATCTTTTATTTCACCATGTTCAGCCTTTTGGTGAGTGGGTCCACCCTGCCATGGGTCTGGGTGGCGCCGCAGGGGCTGCAGTGGGGCTGGCTGGCGGCCATGGGCCTGCTTGGCGGCATAGCCCAGATCTTCATGACGCGGGCCTTTGTGATGGCACCCATTGCCGCTGTGGCGCCCTTTGAATACACGGGCATGCTGTGGGGGGTGGTCCTTGGCTGGGCGATCTGGGGAACGCTGCCCGATACATGGACCTGGGCCGGCTCGTTCATTCTGATCGGCAGCGGCCTCTATATCCTTCAGCGCGAAGCCGCCGTCTCGCGCGCGGCAAACCGTGAGGCCGCAGCGCTCGCCTGAGCCATGGCCGGTCACGGTAAATCTCTTGCTGTCCCCGCCGTCCTTTGCTAGGAGTGGTGGTGACGGTGCCCCGCAAGGGGTGAAAAGGGAACGCGGTTCAATACCGCGGCTGCCCCCGCAACTGTAAGCGGCGAGCCTTTGTCCACATGACCACTGGGAAACCGGGAAGGTCGGACAGCCAAGGCGCTGACCCGCGAGCCAGGAGACCTGCCGTCAACGTCGCCAACCTTTCTCCGGGGTGAGAGAAGGGTAACGGGAATCCGTGAGCGGTGACGGTGTGTGTCAACGCTGACGGAAGGACCGTTCTGTGCCCAACCATGTCCAAAATCCATTCCACGCCCTGAATCCGCTTCTTTTGGCCCTGACGGCAGCGCTGGCCCTGCCGGCTGGCGCCATGGCGCAGGATGCTGTCCTGCCTGAGACGGTGGTCACCGCGACACGCGTGCCGACCCCGATCGACCGGATTGCCAGTTCCATCACCGTCATCGACCAAGGGGAGATTGCCAGGCGCGGCTACACCAGCCTGCCCGAGGCATTGCGTACGGTGCCCGGCCTGAGCATTGGTCAATATGGTGAGGGCAGCCGAAATGGCGTTGCCAATCTGTATCTGCGCGGTGCCAGTTCCAACCACACAGTCGTGCTGCTTGACGGTGTTGATGTAACTGACCCCGCCTCATCGGCAGGGGCATTCGATTTCAGCACTGTCAATCTTGCCAATGTTGAGCGGATCGAGGTTCTGCGTGGACCCCAGGGAACGCTTTATGGGTCCTCGGCCATTGGTGGCGTCATCAACATCATCACCAAGTCTGGCAAGGGGCCACTGGGTGGATCCGCAACGGTGCAGGGCGGTTCGTTCGGGACGGCCGGTCTTTCTGGCACCCTGCATGGCAGCCTGCTGGATGAGCGCCTCAGTTTTGCCCTAAGCGCCGAGCGCAACCGGACCGATGGTTACGCTTATGCCGCAGCCGACCGCCGCGCGTCGGCGGGAGCGCCGGCCTTTGACGACGGGTCGCACGACTGGACCGTGTCGGGCAAGCTTGGCTACCGCCTGAGCGATACGCTGTCGGTTTCTGGCCTGATCCGCCAGTCGAAGGCATTTTCCAACTATGATGCCAATCCGGGCGACCCGAATGCCGAGCTTCGCAATGATATCCGCCTGATGCGTGGTGAAGCCGTGTGGGATGTCTTTGGTGGCCGTATGAGCAATCGCGTCGGCTTTGCCAGCACCACCTATGATCAGGTTTCCTCCAATTCGCCCGACCCCTATTACAACGTGCTTGAGAGCTACCCCAGCACGGGTGAGCGCCTCAAGGCTGACTGGCAGGGTGATATCTTCCTGACCCCTGACCAGACCCTGACCCTTGGCGCAGAGTCGTCCCGCGAGACCATCACGTCGTCGTCCCTCTACCAGACACCTGACGATACCAGCGAGGGCACCACCCGCGGCGCAATCCGCAACAGTGCCGGTTTTCTCCAACTGCAGAGCGGCTTTTTCGAGCGGCTCTATACAACCATTGGCGTGCGCGTCGATGCGGGTAGCCGTTACGGTGAAGAGGTAACCTGGCGTGTGGCGCCTGCCTATCTGATCCCTGAGACGGGGACCAAGCTGAAGGCAAGCTATGGTACCGGCTTCAAGGCGCCAGCCCTGAGCCAGCTCTATCTGCAGAGCAGTTCCAGCTATGGCGAGTATGTGGGCAATCCAGATCTGGTGCCGGAAACCAGCCGTGGCTTTGATGCGGGGGTCGAACAGACCCTGTTCGACAAGCGCCTCAGCCTTGGCGCTACCTATTTCCAGAACCGCATCGAGAACATGATCGTCTATGTCTATGGGACGCCGTCGACGCTGACCAACGAGCAGAACGGTCGCTCCAAGGGAGTAGAGTCCTATGCCTCTCTTGCCGTTACCAAGGATCTGGATCTGCGGCTCGACTATACCTGGATGGCGCTGAACGGCGATACGCAAGCGCAGGTCGTGCGCCGGCCGCGTCACAAGCTAAGCCTTGGCGCCGACTGGCAGGCAACAGAGGACCTCAGCCTTTCGACCACCGTTCTCTATGTTGGCAAGCGCAAGGACATTGGCAATTTCACCTTTGCCTATTTCAACCAGACGCCGGTGGTAACCATGGACGTGTCGGCGCGCTACAAGGTCGCGCCCGGCTATACCGCCTTTGGCCGGCTCACCAACCTGCTTGACCGGACCTATCAGAATCCTGATGGCTGGCTTGCCGCCGGACGTGCCGCCATGTTCGGCGTCACGGCCAGCTTCTGAGGCGGGCGTGGTACGGGCCGCAGCCTTGGGGTTTCTGATGGCGAGCCTGCTTGCCACCAGCGCCCTTGCGGCCCCTCTTGGGGCTAAGCCTGCCCATATCGTCTCGCTCAACCTCTGTGCCGACCAGTATGTGGTGCGGCTGGCCGAGCGCGCCCGGATTGCCTCCCTCAGCCCTTTGGCGGTCGACCCTGAACTCTCGGCCGTGGCGGGGGAGGCGGCGGGCCTGCCGCGCAACCGGGGGCGGGCAGAGGACGTGATCCTGCTTGGCCCCGATCTTGTGATTGCCGGGGACACCACCGATGCGGCCACCCTTGGCCTGCTCAGGCGCCTTGGTATCCCCGTCATCGAACTGGAGGCGGCGACCACAACGCAGGCCGTCCGCAGCCAGACGCAACGGGTGGCCAACGCATTTGGCGAGCCTGAAAAAGGCGAGGCGTGGATCGCCACCATGGATGCGGCGCTGGGTACTGGCCGTGGCGAAGGCATTCAGCCGCGCGCCCTTTACTGGAACGAGAATGGTTTCTCTGTCGGTCAGGGCACCCTGATGGACGAATTTTTCCACCGCGCAGGTTATCTCAATGCCGCTCGGGAGGCGGGGCTTGCCGGCTATGGCAGGGTACCGCTCGAGACCCTGGTTCTGGCGGCCCCCGACCTGCTGGTGATGAGTGCCAAGGTGCCGGGCCGGGCTTCCAATGCCCGGGCCCTGCTGGCCCACCCTGCGGTCAAGGCAGCCATGGCGGGCAAGCGCCAGCTTGAACTGCCTGCCGCCCTGTCGACCTGCGAGACGCCGGATTCAGCTGCCATCGTGCCCCTGCTGGTGGCGGCACGGCCATGAGCATGTCTCTTGCCCCGGCCTTGCCCGTGTCGCGCCACCTGCTGATCGGCGGTCTCGCCGTGCTGGTGGGCCTGCTGTTCATCGGCTCACTCTCGGCGGGGCGGGCGCCGCTTGCCCTGTTGGCGACCCTGCGCCAGGTACTGGCCCAAGAGCCGAGCCTGCTGGGCCTGGTGCTGGTGGAGATCCGTCTGCCCCGGGCGGTGCTTGGGCTGATGGTGGGGGCCACGCTTGGTCTGGCAGGGGCGGCCCTGCAGGGCCTGACGCGAAATCCCCTGGCCGAGCCCGGCCTCATCGGTGTTTCCGGCAGCGCGGCCCTGGGTGCCGTTGGTGTTTTCTATTTCGGGCTGGCACAGGCTTTTCCGCCAGCTTTGCCTTTGGGTGGCATGCTGGGGGCAGCGGTGGGTGCTGCGCTGGTCCTGCTGCTGGCGGGTCGGGGGGCGAGCCCGCTTACCCTGATCCTTGCGGGGGTTGCGGTTACCAGTCTGGCGGGGGCGCTGACCTCGCTGGCGCTCAATCTTGCACCCAGCCTCTATGCCGCCTTCGAGATTGTTTTCTGGCTCATGGGCTCGCTTGCCGACCGCAGTCTTGATCATGTCTGGATGGCAGCGCCCTTCATGGTGGCGGGCTGGGTGGTGCTGTTGTCACTCGGGCGGCCGCTTGATGCTCTCAGTCTGGGGGATGAGGCGGCCCGGAGCCTTGGCTTTGATATCGGCAGGGTCGGGGTGCGTCTGGTGATTGGGACCGCCCTGTGTGTTGGTGCGGCCGTTGCCGTTGCTGGTGCCATCGGCTTTGTCGGGTTGGTGGTGCCCCATCTTCTCCGACCGCTGGTTGGCCACAGGCCCAGCCGGGTGCTGGTGCCAAGCATGTTGGGGGGGGCGGCCCTGCTGCTGGCAGCCGATATCGTGGTGCGGCTGCTGCCCGGCTGGCCAGAGCTTCAGCTTGGCATCATTACCGCCCTGATCGGTGCGCCTTTCTTTCTGGTGCTGGTTCTGCGCGGGCGAAGGGGCGAGGCATGACAGCCCTGTCCGCTCATGGCCTGCATGTTCGCCTTGGCACACAGGACGTGCTGAAGGGCGTCGATCTGGAGATTGGCGCTGGCGCGGTGGTGGGCCTGATTGGGCCTAATGGTGCGGGCAAGACGACCCTGTTGCGCACCCTGCTGGGTCTGGTTACCGCAGAGCGTGGCCGGATCTGCCTTGATGGGCGCGATATTCTTGCGGTGCCAGCCCAGGAGCGGGCGCGGGCCATTGCCTATCTGCCCCAGGGAGGCACGGTGGCCTGGTCCCTTTGCGTTTCCGACATGGTTTCTCTCGGGCGCCTGCCCTATGAGGGACGGGGGGCATCAGGGGATGCTGGTGGAGGCGACGCGGTGGAGCGGGCGATGTCGGCTACTGGCGTCAGCCATCTGGCCCGGCGCAATGTGCAAGCATTGTCGGGCGGTGAGCGTGCCCGGGTCATGCTGGCCCGTGCCCTGGCGGGGAACCCTGCAGTCCTGCTGGCGGATGAGCCGGTGGCGGCACTTGATCCCTATCACCAGCTTGCCGTGATGGAACTTCTGGTGGCGCGGGCGCGATCAGGCAGTGCGGTGGTGGTTGTCATGCACGACCTGACACTGGCGGCCCGCTTCTGCGACCGCCTGATCCTGCTTGATCAGGGGCGCGTGGTGGGCGATGGCCCGCCTGCGGCGGTGCTGAGCCCGGCGGCACTGGCTGCAACCTATCAGGTTGAGGCGCTGGTAGGGCAATATGAGGGGGCACTGACGATTCTGCCCTGGCGCCGCCTTGGCGATCATGGTGATGCCGGGGCGCGCAACGGGATGGGAATGCCATGATCATCCCCGGGCGATCCAAACTGGCGGCACCCCTGGCCTCGGGTGTGCTGCATGCCGGACTGGTGGGTCTGATTGTCGGCTTTGGCATGGGCACGGTTCCGCCCGCCCTGACGCCAATGACGGTTGAACTGGTGCAGCCCGATGTCTTGCAGGCGGCCCATGCCACCGGTGGCCTGCGGCAGGCGCCAAGCGCCCCGGACGGGACATCGTCCACTCAGGCTGCACCCAATCCGCGGAAATCTGCCGAGCAGGGGTTGCTCACCCCGACCCCGCCAGTGCCGGTCGCCCGCCCGCTTCCTGCCGCCCAGCCGGCGGGCAGGGCTGACAAAAATGCTGTCCGCCCGGCTCCCGAAGAGAGGCGGCGAGCCCTGCCCGAGGTGGTGCAGCAGCCAGCTGCGCCCGCCGCGCCAGTGACGCTGGCCGCACTCTCGGGCAAGGGCATGGAGCCGGTGGTCGGTGGCGCCGTCTCCGAGGCAGTGGCGGTCATGGGAAATCCGCGCCCTGCCTATCCCTGGCTCGCCCGCCAGCGTCATATCGAGGGCAGGGTGTTGCTGCGGGTCAGGGTTGATGCCGATGGCCGGCCCACCGGCGTTGAGGTGGTGCGCTCAAGCGGTTTCGCCTTGCTAGACGAGAGCGCGCGCACAGCCCTGGCACGCTGGACATTCCATCCTGCGCGCAGCGAGGGGCTTGCCGTGCCGGCCGAGGTGGAGGTGCCCATCGCCTTCCGCCTTGAGGACGCGGAAAGCCCCTGAGCACGCCCTTTCTCCAGAATTGGCATCCTCATGCGGATGCCCGCATCGCGTGGGAGCATGAATGGCATGGAAAAGCGCTTTGAGCCAAAGCGGGTGATCTCGCTTATCGCCAGTGCGACGGAGATTGTCTGCGCCCTGGGCAAGCGCGACTGGCTGCTTGGCCGCTCGCATGAGTGCGATTATCCCCCCTCGGTCCTGTCGCTGCCACCACTCACCCAAGCCAAGCTTGATGTGCATGGCAGTTCGCTTGAGGTGGACCGCCAGGTAAAGACACTGCTGAAGGATGGTCTTTCCGTCTACCGCGTGGATGTGGGCCTGCTGCGCGAGATTGATCCGGACGTGATCGTGACCCAGGACCAGTGCGAGGTATGCGCCGCCAGCCTGGCCGATGTCGAGGCTGCCATGTGCAACTGGACTGGCCGAGAGGTGAATGTGGTCTCGCTGCGCCCCAATGGCCTTGATGATGTTTTCGCCGACATCGAGCGCGTGGCGCTTGCGCTGGGCTGCCCGGAGGATGGCCTGGCGCTGGTCGAAGGGTTGATGGGGCGGATGCAGAACGTTGTGAACCTCTGTGCGGGCCTGCCGCAGCCGACCGTGGCGTGCATCGAATGGATTGAGCCGCTGATGGCGGCTGGCAACTGGGTGCCCGAACTGGTTGCCATGGCGGGCGGCCGCAATCTGCTGGGCGTGGCTGGGCAGCATTCGCCGTGGATGACCTGGGAACAACTGCAGGCGGTTGACCCCGATGTCATCGTCATCATGCCCTGCGGGTATGACATGCCGCGCGTCATGGCGGAAATGCCCCCGCTGCTGGCCCACCCTGGCTGGGCCGACCTCAGGGCTGTGCGAGATGGCCGGGTCCATGTCACCGATGGCAACCAGTACTTCAACCGTCCCGGTCCCAGACTGGCAGACTCGTTGGAAATCATGGCCGAGATGCTGCACCCGGGTCAGTGCGATTTTGGCCACAGGGGTACGGGTTGGATGCCATTTGTCGGACCTGCTTGACCCTGTACCGCCCGCCGTGTGAGCGTCCGCTGCGACAGTGAGGCGGAGGTTTTGATGACTGTGTCCATCCGGCGCTTTGGGGCCAGCCCGCCCGCGCCCGAAACTGCGGTGCCGGCAAGAGTTCTGGTCGGCACGCCCAGCACCACGACGCGCAATTATTACACTTCTGCGGATGACCGTTTCTTCAGTGGAGAGTGGACGTCCACACCGGGGAAGTGGGCCGTTGTCTATGACGAGGATGAGTTTGTCCTGATTCTCGAAGGCCGTTGTACCCTGACGTCTGCCGAGGGAATCGCCGAAACCTTTGGCGCCGGCGACGCATTCGTGATTCCCCGGGGCTTTGCGGGAACATGGGAGACCGTCGAAACCCTGCGCAAGGTCTATGCGATCTATGCGGGGCCGCCTGCAGCCGCGACATAAAGGGCCCGGGTAGTAGTGCCGATGCTATGATCCTGTCATCTAAGCCTGAATGTTTGTAGACTGTGCGTGAGCGATGGTTTCCAAGTCATCAGACGCTCACGTCAACTTATCACATGAGCAAGTTGTTCTTTTCGTTCTGCCAGGAAGCCGGTGCAGTCGTTCCATGGGTAGCCACCAGATCAAGATGCACCAGGGCGGGGTTCAGGGGCGCCCGCGTGACCGTCATCCTTGCGGGTGGCAGTGGCTTCGCTCGCCCTTGCTGATGGCTCTTGCTGTGCTTGCGGCCGGCAGCGCACTGAGCCAGCCGGCAGCCGCCGGACAACCGGCCCAGCAGCTTCCCTATGAGGGGGCGATCAAGTCGGATGTTGCGGCGCTTGCCATTCCTGATTCGGAACGCAAGCTTCTGCTTGATATCTATGGCAAGCGAAACTACACGGCAATCTGGGTCGACGGGACAAGCCCGACAGCCACGGCGCATGCCCTGGTAAAGCTGCTTGGGCAGGCCGGCGATGAAGGCCTCGACAGCGAGGCTTATGACGTCAGCCGCCTGCAGGACTGGCTGGCGGGCCGCAAGCCGACCACCCTGACGATTTTCGACGTGACCCTGAGTGCCGCGGTTCTTCACTATGGGCGCGACCGCCTGGGCGCGCGGGCGGCGGCCTTGTCGACCGTCCTCAAGGGCCTGTTACCGGTGCCCGAACCCGACAGCGCCAGGGTCTTTGCCAGTATCGTGGCCAGCAGTGACCCGGTTGGTGCCCTAGATGGCCTCGGTCCGCATGACGCGGGCTATCTGGGATTAAAGGCCACACTGGCCATCTACAGGAACATCGCTCAGGCTGGCGGCTGGCCCCGGGTGCCGATCTGGTCGGCCGAGGCGCCAAAGCTGCAGCCGGGCCAGAGTGATCCGCGCATACCTGCCTATCGGGCCCGCCTTGCGGTGACCGACGGGGCACCTGAGGTTGCTCCAGATCAGGCCGAACTGTTTGATCCGGGCCTTGCGGCGGCGATGACGCGGTTTCAGCTACGCCATGGTTTGATCGCTGATGGCGTGCCTGGCCGTAATACTGTCCGGGCACTGAACGTCTCGGTTGAGGACCGGATCGGGCAGCTGATTGCCGGGCTTGAGCGCGCGCGCATCCGGGTTGTTCCGGCTGATCCCTATATCCTGGTGAACATCCCGGAATACCGGCTGCGCATGGTGGTGGCGGGGCAGACTGTTTTTGATACGCCTGTGGTTACAGGTCGCCCGTCGCGACCCACTCCCCTGATTGCCAGCCACATAAGCTCGGTTGTCTTTAACCCGACCTGGACGGTGCCCCTCAAGCTTGCGGGTGAGGACATTGTGCCCAAGGTCCTGAAGGACCCTGAGTATCTGGGCAAGGAAGGCATTCGCATCTTCTCGAGCTTCAGCCACGACGACGAGGAAATTGATCCCGATAGCATCGACTGGCAGCACATCAATCGGAAGCACTTTCCCTATCGTCTGCGCCAGGACCCGGGGCCTCTGAACTCGCTTGGCCAGGTTAAGCTGAACTTCCCCAATACCCACGACGTCTATATGCACGACACGCCGGATCGCCATCTGCTGGCCCGTGACGAGCGTGCGTTCTCCTCTGGCTGCATCAGGGTGCTCAATCCGGTTGATCTGGCGGAAAAGGTCCTCGCCACACTGTCGGGATGGGACCGGGCACGCATTGATGCGGCGGTTGCCGCCGGCACCATGGTTACCCTTTCAGTCCCCAGAAAAATCAATGTGAGGCTGGTTTACGAGACTGTATGGGTTGCAAGCGATGGCGTTGTGAATTTCCGCCAGGACATTTATGGCCATGACGCGGAACTGGCGCGGACCATCGGGGGCCCTCTGAAAATTGCTCAAAACACACCTTAACTCCAACCGGAACGGTGTGATTTTTTTATCATTGTCAACGACATAAATATGTTTGCACTGCAGCATGAATCTGTTAGTTCTCGGGTGTTGTTAATGCGCCATAGCTCTTGGCGTGTAACGCGACAGGGGGGTCCAGAGGCAGTCTTTGTCCGTTAGGCAGCACGGGCAAAAGTAGCTTGTCGCATCTGGGTTTCCCGACCTTGTTCAACTTGTGTAAAGGAGGGACACCATGCCGCTTGGCGATCCCGACAATCAGAAGCCCGCCCTCGCCCTGGGGGAGGGTCTCCAGCTTAGCCGACGCTCCTTTCTTGGCCTCGCCCTTGGCAGTGCCTTCACGCTGGGCAGTGGCTCAGCCGCCTTTGCGGGCGTTTTGTCTGGCCTCCCCGAACGTCGGTTGAGGCTGCGCAATGTCCACACCGGCGACAGCTTTGACGGTGTCTACTGGCGCGGTGGCAAATACCAGCCCGCGGCCCTGAAGCGGCTGTCATGGGTACTGCGAGATTTCCGCGCCGATCAGGTCAAGGCGTTTGACCCGCATCTGTTTGATGTGCTTGAGGCGGTGGCCCATCGCATGGGCAGCACCGAGCCTTTCGAGGTCATCTCTGGCTATCGCACCCGCGCCACCAACAACGCCAAGCGCCGCTATGACGGGGATGTGGCCCGCAACAGCTATCATGTGCGGGCGCAGGCCATCGATATCTCGCTGCCTGGTCGCAGCGTCAGCGGTATCCACCATGTTGCCGTCAACATGGCGGCCGGGGGGGTAGGCTTTTATCCCGGCTCTGGCTTCGTCCACCTCGATACCGGTCCCGTCCGGAGCTGGTAGCTCAGGGCGCGGCAAGGATACTGGCGCAGGCCCTCGGCAGGCTTGGCCTGATGGGGGTCGGCGGCTTGGCCGGTGGTTTCCCCGGTGGCTCGAACCAGCTGTCGAGTTCGCGCCCGCAGCCGTCTCCATCAGGAATGGTCGCGCCGCTGGCCAAGCAGTCCCCGCTGGCGCCGGGGCATGCAAGACGCACGTGAAAATGCTCGTCATGGCCGTTCCAGGGTCGGATCTTGTGGAGCCACGCGCGTGATGCTGCCGGCGCCCCACAGAGCAGCTTCTTGAGCCGATAGTTCACGAAGATGCGGTCAACCCCGGGGCTTTCGGCCGCCAGGCGCAGCCATTGTTCCTGCTGATGACCAAATCGGCCAGGGTCCACCTCGCCCCCGGCCTTCAGGGTTGTGCGGGGCTGAAAGGCCTCGCGTTGCGCGGCGTCAAACCCGTTCTCGGGGGCGGCTTCGAACATCAGGTCCACATCAAGCCCGGTCTGGTGGCTGCGATGGCCAGAGGGCATGGGGCCACCACGGGGCTGCGACATGTCCCCCACCAACAGGGGTGGCAGGCCTTCCAACGCGCCCCTCGCCGCCAGTGTCTGAATATAGGCAACCAGATCCGGATGCCCCCAGGCGCGGTTACGGCCCAGCCGCATCACCTGCCAGCCGGGGCCATCCGCAGCCAGATGGCCGGCGCCGGCCAGGCAGCCCGCCGTTGGCACCCCGATGGATGCAGTCGTCCCCACAGCCGGTCCCGGCACCTTGTCCCAGCCCTGGGCCTGCGACGGCGCGCCCGCCCATGCGAGGCTGCAGGCAAGGGACAGCAGGAACAGCAAGAACAGCAAGAACAGCCGGTGGACAACAGTTTGCGGCATGGGTGATTCCCAATGGGGACCGGAAACGCCATCATCGGCCCGACAGGTCCGAACGAAAAGGCAGAACCCCGTGACAGAGCCAGCGCGTCGTTTCCTCGATCTTGGCGAGGGGATCGTATCCTATCTCGCGTGGGATACTGCGCCCCCCGATGCGCCGCATCTGCATTTCGCCCATGCAACCGGCCTTAACGCCCAGACCTATGTGCCGCTGCTGGCGCGCCTTGCCGGTCGTTTCAGGGTGCGCGCCTGGGATGCCCGGGGGCATGGCCGCACAACCTTGCCCGCGGACCCGGCAGACCTTGCCACCTGGGAGACCTATGTGGCGGATCTTGCCCGTTTCCTGGAGGCCCTGGGGGAGGGGCCGGTGCTGCTGGCCGGCCATTCCATGGGGGCCACCGCCAGTTCGGAAGTGCTGGCCACGCGCCCGGATCTGGCGGTGGGCCTGGTCGCCGTTGATCCGCCCATGGTCTCGCCCGAGACGGCGGCCTCGATTGACGCGACGCGCGCTGCTGGCGGCCAGATTGATCCCGAGATTGCCCTGCGGGCCGGCCGCCGCCGGGCAGACTGGCCGGACCGGGCCAGCGTGCGCGCCGCCTATCTTGGCCGGGGCGCCTTCCAGAGCTGGCCCGATGCCTGGCTGGATGGCTATCTGGACGGGGGCCTGGTGGAGACCGCAACGGGGTTGAGCCTGGCCTGCACCCCTGCCTGGGAGGCGGCCACGTTCCGCGCCGTTTCCACCACGATCTGGCAGCGCATGGCCCAGCTGCGCCAGCCCATGACCCTGCTGCGGGCAACCATAGCAAGCACGGTCTCGCCCGAGGCCCCCGCCACCCTGTCGCGCCTGGCGCCCCATGTGCGCCAGCATGTGGTGGAGGGGGCGAGCCATTTTCTGCCCATGGAGCACCCGGACATCGTGCTTGCCGAGATCGAGGCGCTGGCCCGTGACCTGGGCCTGATCGGCCCAGGGTAACCTTGGCATGCCCCTTGCTTAATGGCAGGCATGATGACGCACGTTGACCTCAGGAATCCGGGCAAGACCCAAGGCGCCACGCGTGGCCAAGCGCCCGTGGTGGCAAATTCTGCCGCCTGCCCGGCAAGGACGTGCTGGTGCGAGGGGGGCTGCGCATGACCATGGTCAACGGTGCCGTCGCCCGGTCGGCCGTCGATTCCCGGGTGCTGTCTGGCCTCAAGATGGCCAGCAATGCGACGGGCGTCGATTTCTCCTATCTGCTCGCCCAGGCCTCGATGGAGTCAAGCCTTAAGCCCAAGGCCGAGGCTGCCACCAGTTCTGCCACGGGCCTGTTCCAGTTCATCGACCAGACATGGCTGCAGACCTTCCGCGAACATGGCGGCAAATATGGCCAGGCCGCCCTCGCCAATCAGATCGAGGTCAATGCCAATGGCCGCGCCAGCGTGCGCGACCCGGTGCTGCGCCAGCAGATCCTGGACCTGCGCAAGGACCCGACCCTTGCCTCCGCTCTCGGCGCTGAGCTTGCACGCGACAATGGCGACGTTATCGAGACGGCGCTGGGTCGCGAAGCTGGCCCGACGGAGCTTTACCTCGCCCATTTCCTGGGGGCAGGGGGGGCTACCTCGTTCCTTTCGGCCCTGGGGGCTAACCGCTCCGAGACGGCGGCCAATCTGTTTCCCGAGGCGGCGGCGGCCAACCGCTCGATCTTCTACGATGCCTCAGGCCATGCCCGTTCCCTGGGCGAGGTCTATGA
>CANCOY010000028.1 GCA_947379865.1 Acetobacteraceae bacterium | reverse complement strand
GTGCGGCTGGAGCAGGCGACGAGATAACCGACGCCATTCACGTCGATGATCACGCCGTCTTCCACCTGCGCATCGATCCTGCCTGTCAGCTTGGCAATCATGACGCCATCCTCGCACCTGATTCGGGCGACTTCATGGCGGTCATGCCCGATGCCCGGGCGTGGCGCCAGTGCCCGCTTTCGTGCCCGCCGTCCAGCGGGCAAGACTTTGTGCGTGATGGGCATGGCAAATGGCAACCGCCAGGGCATCCGCCGCGTCGGCCCCGTTGAGCGTCACCCCCGGCATCAGCACCCGCACCATGGCCTGAACCTGTTCCTTGCTGGCATGGCCGCCCCCCACGACGGACTGCTTGATCTTCAGCGGGGAATATTCGGCCACCGGCAGGCCTTCAAGGGCGGGCGCCAGCATGACAACCCCGCGCGCCTGGCCAAGCTTGAGGGTGGAGGCGGGGTTCTTGTTCACAAAAGTTTCTTCAACGGCGGCGGCCACCGGCCGCCAGAGGCGAATCACCTCGATCACGCCCTGGTGGATCTGCATCAGCCGCTCGGCCAGGGGCGCGTCTGCGTCGGACACGACGGCGCCATTGGCGACATGGCTCAGCCGACCGGACGCAGCGTCGATGACGCCCCAGCCGGTGCGTCGAAGACCAGGATCAAGCCCGATGAGCCGCATCATCCTCCCTTCAGGCAGAGAGCTTAGCCATCAGCGAATCAGAGACTTCGAAGTTGGCATAGACATTCTGAACGTCGTCGTTGTCGTCGAGCGTGTCGAGCATCTTGAACAGGGTGCGCGCATCATCTTCGCCAACAGGGTTGGTGTTGACGGGCTTCCAGACAAGTTTGGCGCCAGCCGCCGGGCCAAATTTGGCCTCAAGCGCATCGCGCACGGCGCCCAGCTGCTCGACCGAGGTGGTGACCTCGTGGCCATCCTCGCTGGAGCCGCAATCATCGGCACCGGCATCAATGGCTGCCTCCAGCATCGAATCAGCATCGCCGACCGTCAGGGGATAGGTGATCTGCCCGACACGGTTGAACATGAAGCCAACCGAGCCCGTCTCGCCCAGCGACCCGCCATGCTTGGAGAAGATCGAACGCACTTCGGCGGCGGTGCGGTTGCGGTTGTCGGTCAGCGCCTCGACGATGACGGCAATGCCGCCGGGGCCATAGCCCTCGTAGCGCACTTCCTCGTAATTCTCGGCATCGCCGCCCTGGCTCTTCTTGATGGCGCGGTCGATGTTGTCCTTGGGCATGTTCTGGACGCGGGCGGCGATGATGGCGGCCCGCAGACGCGGATTCTTGTCGGGCTCAGGCATGCCCATCTTGGCGGCGACGGTGATTTCGCGCGCAAGCTTGGAGAACATCCGCGAGCGCTTCGCATCCTGCGCGCCCTTGCGGAACATGATGTTCTTGAACTGGGAATGACCGGCCATTGCCGCCTCCGTCGTGCGCCCGTGCGCGGCTCACGGCTGCCGGGAGGCAGCGGGCCAACGCTCACGGGGATGTGTTCCGAAGCTTGCCCCGCATAGCACAGGCAGCAGCAAGCAACCAGAGTCGCCCAATATGCAGTGGGTCAAACGGGTATCGGCCATTCAGGACGCAGGCGGCCGCCGATGCGCAGCGGGGCGACATGGCGGGCAAAACCCGTGGCGTCGTCGGTCTCCACATAGACACCACACATCGTGCCCTCGCCCGACGCAGGTTCCATCCGGCCAGTCGGTATCTTGCGGGTAAAGCGCTGCAGCGGCTCGGCCTTGTCCATGCCGATCACGCTGTTGTAGTCGCCGCACATGCCCGCATCGGTCTGATAGGCGGTGCCACCCGGCAGGATCTGGGCATCTGCCGTGGGCACATGGCTGTGGCTGCCCACCACCAGGCTGGCGCGGCCATCGCAGAAATGGCCCATGGCCATCTTCTCGGACGTCGCCTCGGCGTGAATGTCCACCAGCACAAAGGCATGGCTGCCGCCCAGCCGGACTTTGGAGAACTCGGCCTCCATGCCGGCGAACGGGTCGTCGAGTTGCTCCATGAAGACCCGGCCCATGAGATTGACCACCAGCACCTTGCGCCCGGCCACCTCATAGGTGTGAGCCCCCCGGCCAGGCGTGCCCGGCGGAAAATTGCGCGGGCGCAGCAGGCGGGAATCGCGGGAGATATAGGGAATGACCTCTTTCTGGTCCCAGATGTGATTGCCGGTGGTGATCACGTCGACACCATTGGCGTGCAGTTCCTTGGCCACCGCCTCGGTAATGCCAAAGCCGCCGGCGGCATTCTCGCCATTGGCCACAACCAGATCGGCGCCCAGCCGCGCCCGGACATCAGGCAGATGGCGGGCCAGCGCATCCCGGCCCGACCGGCCAACCACGTCGCCCAGATAAATCACCTTCATCCAACCTGCTCCTTGCCGAACCAACGAAGGCCGGTCTCGGTAATGATGCCATCCAGACGTTCGTCGAACGCCTCCTCTGGCACCTCGGGGACTTCCTGTACTGCAAAGGCCAGCCCAAGCGCCACCACGGCAGGCCCCTCCACCCGCCGCCGGGCAAGGGTCCGGTCATAAAAACCGCCCCCCTGCCCCAGCCGCCGGCCAAGGGCATCAAAGGCGATCAGGGGCACCAGCATGACATCGGGGACCACCAGCGGGCTGCTGGCAGGCGGCACCGGAATACCCAGCACGCCCGGTTCCAGTGCCAGGCCCGGATGCCAGGCCCGGAAGGCCAGCGGCGCATCGCGGGCCAATACCACGGGCAGCGCCAAAGGGTGGCCATGTTGGCCAAGCGCGTGGAGCAGGGGCGCCGGATCCACTTCCCCCGGCATTGCCATATATCCTGCGACCAGGGTCAGAGGCGCCAGATCAAGCGCCCTCAGCGCCTGGGCCGCGATCTGTGCCGGTGCCTCTGGCTGGCGTACGGCAGCGGCAAGGCGCGCTTGCCTGCCTGCACGGCGCAGGGCCGTCTTGAGTGCGGCCATGGCCGGCCCGGCGCTGTGCTGTGTCATCGGCAACCAAAGGCCGGAAAAAGGTGTGGCGGGACCACCATGGCCGTAGAGCGATTCAGTCCTCTGTGGCCTGCTATCGCAGGTGGGCGCCGTATACCCGAAGCCAAGGCTCCAGACAGTGACAGCTCCCGAGAGGTCCGGTATGGCCCCAGGGACAGTGAAACTCCACGCACCGGGCAGAGACCCGCCACGGGATGAACTTAGGTACCCTCGAGGTCGGCTGCAACCCGTTCCGCACGTTCAGCCGCCTTTGACAGGGCTTCTGACAGCGCTTTTTCCCGCGATTCGAGGGTGCGCTTCAATTCTGCAACATCTTCATCGCGCCGGCGCAGCTTCTCCATGGTGTCGGAGAGCTCATCGGTCACCAGCAGCCCGCCCATGACGAGCAGGCGCATTTCGCCAATCTGGCCCAATTGCCCGGCCAACGCGGTGACGCGGCGGTTGAGATAGTCCGCCAGCTCAGCCAGTCGCGCCTCCTCGCCCGGGTTGCACGAGACTTCGTACTGACGGCCATTGATCTTGAACGAAACGTCCGGCATGGCCCCTCTAGCGCGCAAACAGGTCATCGACCCGGGCAATAGTACTGTCGAGCCGCATCACCGCCCTGGCAGACCGTTCTTTCAGGGCAGCATGGCGTTCTTCAAGTGCCTTGAGCGCCCGTACCAGCCGGGCATTCTCGGCCCTGAGGCGGACGACTTCGCCGGCAAGCTCGGCCGGGGCATCGACGGAACGGTTGGCAGGATCTGCAGCAGGGTCCGCCCTCTCAAGGCCGCGCAGGCGCACGGCCGCCGACCGCTCGATCCTGGCGAGCGCCAGTTCCAGCCGTGCCTGCGCCACCTCAACGTCCACGTCCTTCATCTGCCCCCCGAAGGGTCGTGTCCGACCTTCTGAATCCTGAACTGGCAGAATGAGGCCGCATTCCCGCGACGTCAATCTGATGTGCAGGCAATAGGAGCCCCACGAATTGATTGGCCCGGCAACGGCTGGCGCAGGCATTCACGACTTTGACGCAGGCCTGTCTCAAAGGGTTGACCGGGCGGGGGGTGGTGGTCATTGTGCGGGCGTTTTCAGGCACCGTGCGCGCGCCTGCAGTACAGGTGCGATGATCTGCGCGGTGCCCCATTCCCGGAAGCGCCATCATGACCCACGCACACAGCGACCCGGCCTCCCATGGGGCGACGCCAAGCTCGACCGAGCTGGCGAACGCCATCCGCGCCCTTGCCATGGACGCGGTCGAGGCGGCCAAGTCGGGCCATCCGGGCATGCCCATGGGCTTTGCCGACGTGGCGACGGTGCTGTTCACGCGCTTTCTGAAATTTGATGCCGCCCGCCCGCATTGGCCCGACCGCGACCGCTTTGTTCTGTCGGCGGGCCATGGCTCCATGCTGCTCTATTCCCTGTTGCACCTCACCGGCTATGCCGATTTCCCCCTGGACGAGATCAAGCGCTTCCGCCAGCTGGGGGCAAAGACCGCCGGACATCCCGAATGGGGCCACGGCGCCGGCATCGAGACCACCACAGGCCCCCTGGGCCAGGGCATTGCCAATGCCGTTGGCATGGCGCTGGCCGAGCGCATGCTGGCCGCCCGCGACGGCGCTGACCTGGTTGACCATTGGACCTATGCGGCGGTGGGCGACGGCTGCCTGATGGAGGGCATCAGCCACGAGGCCATCTCGCTGGCTGGCCACCTCAAGCTCTCGCGCCTGATCGTGCTGTGGGACGACAACCGTATCTGCATCGATGGACCAACCGACCTTACGGTGTCGGACGACCAGCAGATGCGCTTCCGCGCGTCCGGCTGGGATACCATCGCCTGCGATGGTCACGACCATGAGGCCATTGCCCAGGCCATCGAGACCGCAAAGGGCAATGACCGCCCGACCCTGATCGCCTGCCGCACGGTGATCGGCTTTGGCTCACCCAACAAGGCCGGCACCTCGTCCATGCATGGCAGCCCGCTGGGCGATACAGAGATTGCAGCCACGCGCGCCAACCTCGGCTGGCCCCATGCGCCATTCGAGATCCCGGCCCCTGTGAAGGCCGCCTGGGCCGCTGTTGGACAGCGCGGTGCCGCCGCCGCTGACGCCTGGGAAGCCCGCCTTGCCGCCGCCCCTGCCGAGAAGCGCGCCGCCTTTGCGCAGGCACAGGCTGGCGAACTGCCCGCAGCCTTTACCTCGGCCATGGCCGGCTTCCGCGCCAAGCTGGCCGCCGACAAGCCGGTGCTGGCCACCCGCAAGGCCTCGGAAATGGCGCTTGAGGTCATCAATGCGCATGTGCCGCAGACCGTGGGCGGCTCGGCCGATCTGACGGGCTCGAACCTCACCATCACCAAGGCGCTGGGCATTGTGAAGCCGGGCGACTTTGCCGGCCGTTACATCCATTGGGGTGTGCGCGAGCATGGCATGGCGGCGGCCATGAACGGCATTGCGCTGCATGGTGGGCTGATCCCCTATGGCGGCACCTTCCTGACCTTTGCCGACTATTGCCGCCCGTCGATCCGCCTCTCTGCCCTGATGGGCGTGCGGGTGGTCTATGTGATGACCCATGATTCCATTGGCGTGGGCGAGGATGGCCCCACCCACCAGCCGGTGGAGCACATGGCGGGCCTGCGCTGCATCCCCAACCTGTCGGTCTTCCGCCCGGCCGATGCGCTGGAGACGGCCGAGTGCTGGGAAATCGCCCTGAATCAGGCCAAGCGCCCCTCGGTGCTGGCCCTCAGCCGCCAGAATCTGGAAAGCCTGCGGCCAGAGACCAGCGGCGTGAACCGTTCGGCGCGCGGCGCCTATGAACTGATGGCGGCCGAAGGTGGCCCGGCGCAGGTAACCCTGATCGGCACGGGTTCAGAAGTGCGGATTGCCGTGGCAGCCCGCACGCTGCTGGCCGAGCGCGGCATCCGCGCCCGGGTGGTCTCCATGCCAAGCTGGGACCTGTTTGCGGCCCAGGATGCGGCCTATCAGGCGGCAACCCTTGGCACGGCCCCGCGTGTGGCGGTTGAGGCCGGCGTCGCCTTTGGCTGGGAGCGCTGGATCGGTGAGGGCGGCCGCTTCATCGGCATGTCCAGCTTTGGCGCCAGCGCCCCCGAAAAGGCCCTCTATACCCATTTCGGCATCACCAGCGACAAGGTGGCAGAGGCCGCCAGCGCCCTGGTGGCGTAAAGACAACACCGGCGCCAGACGCCGGCCAGAATGCCTAACCGGCGAGAATGCCTAAACAGCGTGACCAAGGAGAATTCAGATGGCGGTACGGGTTGGGATCAACGGCTTCGGGCGCATCGGTCGGCTGGTGCTGCGGGCGATCTACGAGAGCGGGCGCACGGACATCGAGGTGGTGGGCGTCAACGATCTTGGCCCGGTGGAGACCAACGCCTATCTGCTGCAGCGTGATTCCGTGCACGGCCGCTTCCCCGGCAAGGTCAGCACCGCCGGCGACACCATGACCATCGACGGGCACGCCCCGATCCGGGTTACCGCCGAACGCGACCCGGCCAAGCTGCCGTGGAAGGACCTGCGGGTGGATGTGGCGCTGGAATGCACCGGCATCTTTACCTCTAAGGAGAAGGCAGGGGCCCATATCGCCGCCGGCGCCCGCCGCGTGCTGATCTCCGCCCCCGGCGACGACGTGGACCTGACGGTGGTCTATGGCGTCAACCACGACAAGCTGCGGGCCGAGCACACGGTGGTCTCCAACGCCTCGTGCACCACCAACTGCCTGGCGCCGGTTGCCCAGGTCCTGCACGAGACGGTAGGCATCACCAAGGGCTTCATGACCACGGTGCATTCCTACACCGGCGACCAGCCCGTGCTGGACACCCTGCACAAGGACCTGCGCCGCGCCCGCGCCGCCGCCCTCTCGATGATCCCGACCTCAACGGGTGCAGCGCGTGCGGTGGGCCTGGTGCTGCCAGAACTGAAGGGCAAGCTCGACGGCACGGCGATCCGCGTACCCACCCCCAATGTCTCGATGATCGATCTTGTCTTCACCGCCGGGCGCAATACCACGGTGGAAGAGATCAATGCTGCCATCAGCCAGGCCGCTGCCGGCCGCCTCAAGGGCGTGCTGGCCACGGTTGATGGCCCGTCGGTCTCCATCGACTTCAACCATGACCCCGCCTCGTCCTCGTTCGACCTGACCCAGACCCAGGTGGTCGAGGGTAATCTGGTGCGTGTGCTCAGCTGGTACGACAATGAATGGGGTTTCTCCAACCGCATGTCGGACACGGCCGTGGCCATGGCGAAGCTCGGCTGATCATGGCCGGTTTCAAGACCATCGCCGACCTTGAAGCGGCGCTCGGCGGGCTTGCCGGGCGGGCCATCCTTGTCCGCTCGGACCTGAATGTTCCCATGGCGGACGGCAAGGTGACCGACGCCACCCGCATCCATGCGACCGCCCACACCATCCGCCATCTGGCGGAGGCGGGCGCCCGCGTGGTCGTGATGTCTCATTTCGGCCGGCCCAAGGGGCGTGACGAGAGCCAGACGCTGGCCGGCATCGCTGCCCCTTTGGCGGCAGCCCTGGGCCGGGCGGTAGGCTTTGCCAGCGACTGCATCGGCCCCGCGACCGCCGCACAGATTGCCGGGCTTGCCCAAGGCGGCGTGCTGCTGCTTGAAAACCTGCGCTTCCATGCGGGGGAAGAAAAGAACGATCCGGCCTTTGTGGCCGCACTGGCGGCCATGGCCGACGGCTATGTGAACGATGCCTTTTCCACGGCCCATCGGGCGCATGCCTCGACCGAGGGCCTGGCCCATGTGCTGCCGTCGGCGGCCGGCCTGTCCATGCAGGCGGAACTCGAAGCCCTGAACCGGGCACTGGCCAATCCCGCACGCCCCGTGGCGGCCGTGGTGGGTGGTGCCAAGGTGTCGAGCAAGCTTGATGTGCTGGGCAATCTGGTTGGCCGTGTCGACATGCTGGTGATCGGCGGCGGCATGGCAAACACCTTCCTGCATGCCCAGGGCGTGCAGGTGGGCAAGTCCCTGTGCGAGCGCGACCTGGCCGATACGGCCCGCGCCATCCTTGCCAAGGCCAAGGCGGCCGGCTGCGAGATCGTGCTGCCCATGGATGCGGTTGTAGCCGCAACGCTTAGCGCCGGCATTGCGGTGACCACCGTCGCGATCAATGCCGTCCCCGCCGACCAGATGATCCTGGACGTCGGCCCCGGCACCATCGCCGAACTGGAACGCCGCTTTGCCGCCTGCCGGACCATCCTGTGGAACGGCCCCCTTGGCGCGTTCGAGTTCACGCCCTTTGATGCTGGCACCAATGCAGCGGCCCGCGCTGCGGCACGGCTGACAGCGGCGGGTACCCTGCTTTCGGTCGCAGGTGGCGGCGATACGGTCGCGGCCCTGAACCATGCCGGGGCAGCGGAGGCGTTTTCTTATGTCTCCACTGCCGGCGGCGCCTTTCTCGAGTGGCTGGAAGGCAAGACCCTGCCCGGCGTGAAGGCGCTGGAACACTGAGCACCGTGGGGGCACAGATGGGGGCCGAACGGCTGGACGCGGCGCTGGTGATCCATGATCTGGATCACGCCCGCGCCGCCCTTGCCGCCTCAAGCGGCCTTGGGATCGCCGTGCTGCTGGTCACGGCACCGGGCGCCGTGCAGAGCGGCGGGCCTGCCTATCTGAAGGCGGTGATCGACCGGGCGGCTGAGGGCTTCCCCTCGGCCCAGTGGTCCGCCCTGATCGATTGCGGCAGCCGCCCCGGCGATGTGTTTGCAAGTCTCGATGCGGGGTGGCGACGGCTTGCCTTCACGGGTGCGCCAGTGGCTGCACAGCGCCTTGGCGAGATTATTGCGGGCCGGGGCGCCAGCCTTGAAACCCTGCCCATGGCAAGCCTTGATCTGGGCCGCGAGGCCGACCCCCGGAGTGCCTCACGCAACTGGCTGAGTGCCGCACGCGTTGCGGCTCCGTCCGGCCTCTGCTAGACACCACCCGTTTTCGCACCATCACGACTCCGCCCGCCCGATCCGGAAGGAACGCGTCCATGAAGATCACCCGTAAGGTCAAGGAAATCCTCTCGTGGTACGAGAGCGATAACCCGGGGACCAAGGCGAACATCGCGCGCATGCTGATGACGGGGCGCCTTGCGGGTACCGGCAAGATGATCATCCTGCCCGTGGACCAGGGCTTCGAGCATGGCGCAGCGCGCAGCTTTGCCATGAATGTACCGGCCTATGATCCGCATTATCACTTCCAGATGGCCATCGATGCAGGGCTGAACGCCTATGCCTCGGTGCTGGGCATGCTGGAAGCGGGCGCCGATACCTTCGCCGGCCAGGTGCCGATGATCCTGAAGATGAACAGCTCCAACTCGCTCAGCCGCGAGAAGGACGCGCCGGACCAGGCGGTGACGGCCTCTGTAAACGACGCCCTGCGTCTGGGCTGCTCGGCCATCGGCTTCACCATCTATCCGGGCTCCGACGTCGCCTTTGACCAGATGGAAGAAATCCGCGAACTCTCGGAAGAGGCCAAGGCGGCCGGCCTCGCCGTTGTCATGTGGTCCTATCCCCGTGGCGGCAATGTGACCAAGGAGGGCGAGACCGCCTTTGACGTGGTCAGCTATGCCGCCCACATGGCGGCCCTGCTGGGCGCCCATGTGATCAAGGTGAAGCTGCCCGCCGCCTATCTGGAACAGCCCGAGGCCAAGAAGGTCTATGAGGCCAACAAGATCGATGGTTCCACCCAGGCTTCACGTGTGGCCCATGTGGTGCAGTCGTGCTTTGGCGGCCGCCGGATCGTTGTCTTTTCGGGCGGCGCCACCAAGGGCGAGGATTCGATCTATGACGACGCCCGCGCGATCCGCGATGGCGGCGGCAATGGCTCGATCATTGGTCGCAACACCTTCCAGCGGCCGCGCGAAGACGCGCTCGCCATGCTGGACAAGCTGGTGCGCATCTACCAGGGCAAGGAATAACAATGGCAAAGCGCGGCGGCGCGGCGCAGCCCCAGGTCGTGGAAGCGGCCCAGGACTGCAGGCTCTATCTCATCACGCCGCCTGCGCTTGACCTTGATCCCTTCGGGGAGAGCCTGAAGGCGGCGCTGGGGGCAGGCGATGTGGCCTGCCTGCAGCTGCGCCTGAAAGACGTTGCCGACGACGTGGTGCTGCGCGCGGCAGAACACCTGATGCCGATCTGCCTTGCCCACGACGTGGCGTTCATCGTCAACGACCGTCCGGACCTTGCGGCACGTGTCGGGGCGGATGGCGTGCACATCGGACAGGACGACGCCTCTTATGAAGAGGCCCGGCGCCTGATGGGCAAGGACGGCAACATTGGCGTGACCTGCCACGCCAGCCGCCACCTTGCCATCGATGCGGCCGAGGCCGGCGCCGACTATGTTGCCTTTGGCGCCTTCTTCCCCACCACCACCAAGGAACCCAAGGCCCAGGCCGAACTGGACATCCTTGAATGGTGGTCGGGCATCATGACCGTGCCGGCGGTGGCCATTGGCGGGATCACGGTGGAGAACTGCGCCCCTTTGATTGAGGCGGGTGCCGATTTCCTTGCGGTCAGCGCCGGGATCTGGGCCTATCCCGCAGGCCCTGCGGCTGCCGTGGCGGCCTTTGCCCGCGTCATCGACGACGTCTTCAGCGGCGACTAAGGCGGCAGGCCCCCTCCAGATTGCAGCGGGGCCTTCCCCCGTGGGGGGCTTACTGATAGCTTCCGGCCGCTCTTTCAAAGTTTGATCCCCCCGCCCCTCCCTTCTGGAGAAGACCCATGGCCCTGCGTTCCGCGCTGATCAATGTGATGGCGGCAGCAGTACAGAAGGCGGCGCGCGGGCTGAAGCGCGACTTCGGCGAAGTGGAGCACCTGCAGGTCTCCAAGAAGGGCCCCGCCGACTTTGTCTCTGCTGCCGACATCAAGGCCGAAAAGGTCCTGAAGACCGAGCTTGAAAAAGCCCGCTCCGGCTATGGCTTCCTGATGGAGGAAAGCGGCGAGACCAAGGGCACCGACCCCTTGGGGCGCTGGATCATCGACCCCCTCGACGGGACCACCAATTTCCTGCACGGCATTCCGCATTTCGCCATCTCCATCGGCCTTGAATACCGGGACGAGATCGTCGCCGGCATGATCTATGCGCCGATCACCGACGAGCTTTTCTGGGCGGAAAAGGGCCGCGGCGCCTTCCTCAACGACCGCCGCCTGCGGGTTTCGGCGCGCAGCCGTCTGGCCGATGCCGTGGTGACAACGGGTATCCCCCACACCGGCCGGGGCGACCCCACAGCCTATATGCGCGAGATGCGGGTGGTCATGGACCAGGTTGCCGGTGTGCGTCGTTTTGGCGCGGCATCCCTCGACCTCGCCTGGGTCGCCGCCGGGCGCTGCGATGCGTATTGGGAAAGCGGCCTGAGCCCGTGGGACATTGCCGCCGGCCTGCTGATCGTGAAAGAAGCAGGTGGTTATGTCACCGACCTTGATGGCGGCACGGACATGCTGGCCACCGGCGGCCTGGTGGCGGCAAATGACCAACTCCACGCCCCGATGCTCAAGCTGCTCCAGCCTGCACGCCGGTTGCCGCGTGCCGGTGCTGCGGGTTAAAGTCCGCGCACGCGATGCTGGTGACAAGAGAGGGGTGACGCGTCCATGACACGAACACCACTTCTAATTGCATGTTTGACCTTCCTGCTGAGCGGCGGGGCAGCTTTTGGCCAGGCTGAAGAAACCCTGGTGATCGGCGGAGATGGGTCGTCGGTGATTGTCGATCTGTCTTCACTCGACGCTCTGGGTGGGAAGCCAAAGGCAAAGCCACCAAAGAAGGCACCCGCAGCCAAGCCTGCCCCTGCCAAGCCTGCCACTGCCAAGCCACCTGTTGCCGCGGCGCCTGCGCCAGCTAAGCCCGCCGTTGCGGCGCTGCCTGCGCCAGCCCCGGCGAAAACATCGCCGTCGCCAGCGCAAACCGGCAGCCCGTCCACCGCGACGGTCGCACCGCCTGCAGCCCAGACCCCCACAGCGGCCGAGGCCGGCAGCGGCCCAGCCATTCCCGAGGGCCTGGCGCCCGCTGCACGGCTTCGTTTTGCCTCTGGCGTTGAAGACATGGATGAGGCGGCAGTTGCCCTCGTCGATGCCCTTGTGGCCGAGAACGGCTCTGGTGCCCGGGTCATCCAGGTCAGGGCCTATGCTGCCGGCAGCAGCGAGAGCAATAGTGCGGCAAGGCGACTGTCGCTGAAGCGCGCTGTCGCCGTGCGGAGCTACATGATCCACAAGGGCATGCAGGCCGCCCGCATTGACGTGCGGGCCCTTGGCCCTGCCCCCGACGCCGGCCCCGCTGACCGGGTCGATATCGTGATCATGCCCTGACCTGCGGGTCGGGGTACGACACAACGTGTCCGCCTGGCAGGAGTCTCGTCTCCGGCGCTCTCTTTCGCTAATCTGTTTGCAGGCTGGCATGGCCTGCATCGGGTGGAGGGAGTGCGGATGACGAGACCGGAACGCTATCTGACGCGCATGATCATTTTCCTGGTGGCGATCATCGCCCTCGGGGCCTTTGTTGCGCCATCGGCAACCCGCTTCTTCATGGCCAACCCGACGCTGAACACCGTGATCGTCTGCGTGCTGATTTTTGGCGTCATCTACACGATCCAGCAGGTGATCATGCTGCGCCCGGAAGTCGCGTGGGCTGAACGCTTCCGCAAGGGCGACCAGCTTCCCGCCAGCACCGACAAGCCCCCCCGCCTGCTTGGCCCCATGTCGACCATGCTGGGGGAACGGCGCGGCAGGCTTACCCTGTCGGCCACCTCCATGACCACGCTGCTCGATGGCGTCACCAGCCGCCTTGATGAGCAGCGCGACATGTCCCGCTATCTCATTGGTCTACTGATCTTCCTTGGCCTGCTCGGCACCTTCTGGGGCCTGTTGCTGACCGTGAATTCGGTAGGCGAGACGATTCGCAACCTGCAGGTCTCGGGCGGCGAGTTCACGGTGATGTTCGACGCCCTCAAGGCGGGGCTTGAGGCGCCGCTGTCGGGCATGGGCACCGCGTTTTCGACGTCGCTGTTCGGCCTGACGGGCTCGCTCATCCTCGGCTTCCTCGACCTTCAGGCCAGTCAGGCCCAGAGCCGTTTCACCAATGACCTCGAGGAGTGGTTGTCGTCGATCACCCGGCTTGGCGGCGGCGGCCCTGTTGGCGAAGGCGACGGGGGTTCGGTACCGTCCTATGTCAGCGCCCTGCTTGAGCAGACGGCCGAAAGCCTTGGCGAGATGCAGCGCGGCATGGCGCGCGCGGCAGATGAACGCAGCCAGAGCCACGCGGCCATGCTGACCCTGTCCGAACGGCTGGCCCAATTGTCTGACACCATGCGCGCGAGCCAGGACCTGATTCGCAGAATGGCCGATAACGAGTCCCAGTTGCAGCCGGTGCTGCAGCGCCTTGTGGCAAGCCTGGAGCGGCCAAGCGGCGACATGGACGAGGCGGCGCGTGGTCACCTGCGCAATATGGAAGTCTATCTGGCGCGCATGCTTGAGGATCAGATGCAGGGCCGCAATCAGGCCGTGTCCGAGATCCGCAGCGAGGTAAAGCTGCTGGCCCGCACGCTGGCCGCCATTTCAGCCGAGGAACGCTGAGATGGCCCGCCTGCGGGCGCGCCGCCCGGCACTTGATATCTGGCCCGGATTTGTTGACGCGCTGGCAACGCTGCTGCTGGCCATCGTCTTCATGCTGTCGGTCTTCATGCTGGCCCAGTTCTTCATGAGCCAGGCGCTGAGTGGGCGTGACGAGGCCCTGGCCCGGCTGAACCGACAGATCGCCGATCTCTCTGACCTGCTGTCCATGGAGCGCAAGGCCAATGCCGACCTGCGGGTGGATGCCGGCCAGATCGCCGCCTCGTTGCAGGCCGCCATTGCAGCGCGGGACGAAGCCCAGGACAAATTGCGCACCGCCGAAGCGGCCCGCGCCGTGATCGTGGGCGACCTTGATACCAAGGCCAAACTTTCTACCGAAGCCCAGTCACAGGTTGATCTGCTTAACCAGCAGATCGCGGCCCTGCGCCAGCAGCTGTCGGCCATCGCCGCCGCCCTTGATGCCTCTGAGGCCAAGCAGCGCGACAGCGACAAGATCATCGAGAACCTGGGGGCACGCCTGAACATGGCGCTGGCGACCAAGGTCGAGGAACTGGCGAAATACCGGTCGGAATTCTTTGGCCGGCTGCGGACGCTGCTGGGCGACCGTCCCGATGTGCGGGTGGTGGGCGACCGCTTTGTCTTCCAGTCCGAGGTGCTTTTCGCCTCAGGTTCGGCCCAGATCGAAGCCGAGGGCGCCACCCAACTCAAGGCCTTTGCCCGCTCCATCGTCGAGATTGCGGCCAAGATTCCCTCAGACGTGCCGTGGATGCTGCGTATTGACGGCCACACGGATGCACGGCCGATCCAGACCACACAGTTCCCCTCGAACTGGGAGCTGTCGGCGGCGCGCGCCCTGGCGGTGGCCAAGTTCTTGGTCGCCGAAGGCCTGCCACCCCAGCATGTGGCGGCGGCCGGTTTTGGTGAATTCCAGCCTCTTGAGGCCTCGGGCACACCAGAAGCCGACCGCCGGAACCGGCGTATCGAACTGCGCCTGACTGATCGCTGAGCGAGCAATCGCTGAGAGAAGGTTGGTCTGAGAGAGGGATTCGGCCCTCCCTCAGGGCAGGGTGCAGTCCAGCATGCGCGGATCCATGATCGGGCCAATCAGCAGGCGCTTGCCCGATACGGCCGCCACCGAGGCCGCCGACAGGGTGTCGCCCGGATCCATCAGGACCTCCTCGGCGACAAAGCCATCGCCCTCAGGAGACAGGCGCAGCACCTGAGACGGGCTGAGGGCTTCGGCACTGCCAAAATGACCCACCAGGGCAAGCAGCTTGGGGTGTGCGGCAACCCAGATATTGCCCATGTCGTCGCGCCGCAGATTGTCTGGGGCGGTGTCGAGCGGGGTTGTCGCCAGCAGGCTGAGGTTGCCGGCCAGAGGCTCACGGGCGTAGGTCTTGATGGCCTTGCCCGTTGCCTCGCCCACGAAAATGCGCGCGCCGTCGACCGAGACCTCGATGCCTGAGGGGAAGCGCAGGCCCGTGGCCACAATCCGTGCCCCCTGCCCATCGAAATAGACGACATTGGCATCAGCAAGGGCGAAGGTCTGCTCGAGCCAGCGACCGAAATCGGAGCCGGATCCATGGTCGTTGGCAACGTAGAACTGCCGCTCGCCCACGGCGACGATGGCATTGGGCGACTTCAGCTCGGCCAGAACCACGCCGCCCATATAAGAGAGCGTATCGTCCTTGACGGTAAAGAGCTCGACCCGGTGACCACCAAAGCTCTGATGATTGATGACGAACAGGGTCTGTGCCCCGTCCGGCCCGGTCCAGAGGGACATGCCATGGGGATGGAAGTCGAGCGGCGCCGGCGGCGTGACATCAACCGGCCGGGCCGCAGCGCTGCCAAGATCATAGGCATAGAGCACCCCGCGCACCGGGCTTCCCGCAGCCCAGGCACGGCGGTCGTCGGATGAGATCCAAGCGCGTTTGGCCTTATGGTCGATGACAATGTCTTCCGCCCCCACCACGCCGCCAATGGCGGTGCAGCGGCCGGCAAAATGGGCGTCGATGGTCCGGAACGTGCCGCCCTTGTCGAGCACGACAAAGGCGCCTGTCGCAAGGGCAGCAACCAGCCCGATACCGACTACAGCCAGGGTGCGCTTCATTGTCCGTCTCCGCCACACAGGCCTGCTCAGGCAGGAACCTGCGCAAGTGTAGCATCGGCGGCGCCAAACTGCAGTGCGGCGAGACGCGCATAAAGGCCACCGGCGGCCACCAGTTCGTCATGGCTGCCAATGGCGACGATCCCGCCGGCATCCAGCACCACGATGCGGTCGGCCTTTTTCACCGTGGCAAGGCGGTGGGCCACCACCAGGGTCGTGCGGTTGGCCATCAGGCGCTCCAGCGCCATCTGCACGGCCCGTTCACTCTCCGCGTCAAGGGCACTGGTGGCCTCGTCCAGCAGCAGCACCGCCGGATCGCGCAGGATGGCACGGGCAATGGCAATGCGCTGGCGCTGGCCGCCCGACAGGCGCACACCCCGTTCGCCCAGGAACGAGGCATAGCCATCGGGCAACTGCTCGATAAAACCAGAGGCCTGGGCCGCCTCGGCGGCGGCGCGCACCTCGTCATCGGTGGCGTCGGGCCGGCCATAGCGGATGTTGGCCATGGCATCGGCAGCAAAAATCACCGTGTCCTGGGGCACGATGGCCATGTGCCGGCGGATGTCGAGGGGGTCAAGGTCGGCCAGGCGAATGCCGTCAAGGCGCACCGCCCCCTTTTCAGGGTCCCAATAGCGCAGCAGCAACTGGAAGACTGTTGTCTTGCCGGCCCCGGATGGCCCCACCAGGGCCACCGTCTCACCCGCCCGGATGTCGAGCGTGAAGGCATCCAGTGCCGCGCGGTCGGGGCGCGATGGATAGTTGAAGGTTACCTTGTCGAAGGAAACGGCCCCGGTCACCCGCTCTGGCAGGTGTGCCGGATTGGCGGGGGCCTTGACCAGAGGCTCGCTGGCAAGGAGTTCCAGAAGCCGCTCTGCCGCACCGGCGGCGCGCTGCACATCGCCCCAGACTTCCGACAGGGAACCAAGGGCGCCAGCCACGACCACGGCATAAAAGACAAAGGCGGCGAGTTGGCCACCGGTCATGGTGCCCGCCACCACGTCCTTGGCGCCGCTCCACAGGACCACGTCGATGGCCCCAAAGACGCCCAGAATGACCAGCGCCGTCAGCCAGGCGCGGGCGCTGATGCGCCGGGTCGCCGTAAGAAAGCCCTTTTCAACCTGGTCGCTGAAGCGGTGGATCTCGTTGGCCTCCTGGGTGAAGGCCTGCACGGTGGCAACCGCGTTCAGCGTCTCTCCCGCCACCGAACTGACCCCGGCGATGCGGTCCTGCGACTCGCGCGAGAGGCCGCGCACCCGCCGCCCCAGGATCACAAGCGGCAGCACCAGCAGCGGCAGCACCACCGCCACCATCAGGGTCAGTTTCGGGCTTGTCACCGCCAGCAGCACGCTGCCGCCGATGAACATCAGCAGGTTGCGCAGCGCGATCGAGGCTGACGAGCCAACAACACTTTCAATCAGCGTCGTATCGGAGGTCAGCCGCGAGAGGACTTCGGGCGTGGGCGTTGTCTCAAAGAAGACCGGGCTCATGTTGACGACGCGGGAATAAACCGCCGTCCGGATGTCGGCCACCACCCGCTCGCCAAGCCAGGAGACCGCGTAATAGCGCGCAAAGGTCGCGACCGCGAGGACGCCGACAATGCCCATCACCGCCAGGAAATACTGGTCGATAAAGCCCGAGTTTTCCGCACTGAAGCCAAGATCGACCACCCGCCGCAGGGCCTGCCCGATGGCGAGCGTGGCCGATGCCGCCGACACCAGCGCAATGCTGGCCCCGATCATGGTGGCGCGATAGGGCCGCATGAAGGGCCACAGGCGCCCCAGGGCGGCCACATTACGGCTCTTTGGGCGGTCGAGGGCCGCATCGATCTTCAGAGGGGTCCTTGCCACGCCTTCAACTCCTTGGGCCGCTGCCGCCGGCCGCAGCCAGATCGACCGGCATCAGCCGATCGGATTGATCGCCTTGCCAACCAGCGCACTCAGCTCTGCGGCAAGGACTTCATCCAGAGGTGGTCCGCCACGGGTGGCGATCCAGCGGCCGGCCTCAGCTTTCCACGCAAAATGCGCCGCGCCCGAGACCGGTGAGGAAAGCCACATCTGCTTGAGGGGAACATGACGGTTGACCACCCAGGTCCGCCCTGCGTCATCCTCGATGGTAAGGACCCCATCGGTCAGGTCCACATCAAGATCATCTGCGCCCGCATCCTCGAGGGCGGAGGCGATCCGCTCCAGCACGTCCTGAACCAGGGTCGCGAAACTGCTGTCGTCGAGGGTCATCCAGCCTGTCCTGCCCGCATGAACATGAGGTGAGCGGTATAACAGGCGCGCCCCTTCCTCGCCACCGGGCAGGGCCGGGGCGAAGGAAATGACGCCTACACCCTTGCGCGAGGGCCGGGGTTTCGCTACAACGCGCGCCTTGAACCGGTGGGCCGGCGGCCCGCACGGAGGAGTTCGCCATGAAAGACGGCATTCATCCCGACTACCACGTGATCAACGTGGAAATGACGGACGGCACTACCTTCCAGACCCGCTCTACCTGGGGCAAGGCGGGTGATCGGATGAAGCTCGATATCGACCCGAAGGTCCATCCGGCCTGGACGGGCGGTACGCAGCGTCTGATGGACACGGGCGGGATGATCTCGCGCTTCAACAAGCGCTTCTCGAAGTTCGGCCTGAAGTAAGGCCGGACCGGGGTTCGCCCCGGATCCGCAGCAAGCCCAAAGGGCTGGCCCCTTCCCGCACAGGGAGGGCCGGCCCTTTTTGTCGTGGCTTTTGCGTTGTCTGGGTAAAAACCTGAGCTGGCGCTGGCCCGACAGGTCTTGAACCCGCACGCCACCCCTCCCAGATTAATGATACCGGATGCCCACAGGGGTCCGGTCGCACGGGTACCGGCCAATAACTGGCGGTGCCCAGACGCGATAATCATTGCTCCAAGAGGATGATGCCATGCGTACCTATGATCTTTCCCCCCTCATGCGTTCCACCATCGGCTTTGACCGGATCGGTCGCCTGCTGGATATGGCCGCCCGCCCCACGGAAGAGGCGCTGGCCTATCCGCCCTACAACATCGAGAAGTCGGGCGAGGACGCCTATAGAATCACCATGGCCGTGGCAGGTTTTGCCCCGGCTGAGTTGACCGTGACCCTGAGTGAGGGCTCGCTCGTCATCTCTGGCCGCCATGGGGATGAACCACAGGGGCAGACTTTCCTGCATCGCGGGATTGCGGCGCGTGCCTTTGAGCGGCGCTTCGATCTGGCGGACACCATCAAGGTGGTGGATTCCCGCCTGGAAAACGGCCTGCTGCACGTGAATCTGGTGCGCGAGATCCCGGAGGCGAAAAAGCCCCGGCAGATCGCGATCGTCACCACCCCTGCCACAGGGCTGACGATCGGCCAGGATACCACCGCCACGTCCCAGGCTGCCTGAGGCATCAGAGGCCTCAAATGCGAACGGCTGCCCTTGCGGGCAGCCGTTCAATCCCCCCCAACTCGGGATCATGCTTGGTCGGGGCACCCTGCGTGGGGCGCCCGCGGTTCTTCCCTACCCTGTCGGACTCGCATCCGGCGCAGATGATTCCCGAAACGTCACACATCGGTCAAGCGAAAGGCGCGTGCCTGTCACAAAATGACGCGCCCCCTGTTTGTGCCTGTCTGCGGGCGCCCTGGCGATGACACCCGCCCGCTGGCCGGCCCCCGGGGTGCCACAGCAGCACAATCCGGATTCTACTGCCTGATGTGGAGATACCCTGGGCCGTAATTCACAAAAAAGAGCCGCCGGCTTTCGCCGACGGCCCAAGGCAGGGAAGATCAAATCGCGACGGGAGGAAATATCGTGACTTGACTGCAGATGAGCCTGGGCGGGAGATCACCCGGCCACCTGTGAGAAGATTACGGCCCGGTTCTGAATATATGGTTAACGTCACATCAACTATAATTTCCCCTGAGATGTCTTCTGGCAGCCTTGCCGGGGTGGATGGCTGCAAGGGCGGTTGGCTGATGGTTCGGCTTGGCCCTGGCGGTGATCCGGCCGGCGCGGACTGGGAGATTTCGCCCGAGTGGGCGGGGCTGGAGACCGCAAGCAGCACGTTTGTGGCTGTGGACATGCCCATCGGCCTGCCCGACGGCAGCGCCGACCCCGGCCGCAGGGTCTGCGACAGTCTGGCGCGCAGACTGCTGCCCGGGGCGGCAAGCACGGTGTTTCCAACCCCGCGCCGGCCCATGCTGACCATGCCCGACTACGCCAGTGCCAATGCCTGGGGCAAGACACGCGGCGCCGGCCTTGCCAAGCAGGCCTGGTTCCTGATCCCCCGCATTCGCGAACTGGACGCCGCCCTGGTTCCTGCCGACCAGGGGCGCATTCGCGAAACCCATCCCGAACTGGTCTTCCGTGTGCTGGCGGGCACACCTCGGCTGGCACCCAAAAAGACACCCGAGGGGCGCGACCAGCGCCGCGCGGTGCTGACCGCCGCCGGTTTTCATCAACTGGAGGCCTGGCGCGCCGCCCTGCCACGGGCCAAGGCGGCCGAAGACGACCTCAATGATGCCTGTGTCCTGGCCCTTGCTGCCCGGCGCATGGCCAAGGGCACGGCCATCTGCCTCACCACCACGCCCAAGCCCGAGCGCGACGCCCGGGGCCTGGCCATGGAAATCTGGTACTGAGGCCGGCGGGGAGGCCGCTCAGGCCGGGCGCGTTTCCTCGGTGGAAAACAGATAGATTATCAGAGCGAGCAACAGCCCTGCCCCGAACAGGGTGTGCAGCAGGGCATAGGCCTCTGCTGGGACTGGCGTGCCATAGGATTTCATCAGGGCGCCAGACAGGGGCTGCAGAACACCGGCACCACCAATGAACAGCGTGTTCATCAGCGTGATACCCCGGCCCAGCAGATGATCGGGGAAGAAGCTGCGCCCATGGGCCATGAGCAGGCTATAGCTCATGCCGAACGCCCCCAGCAGGCCCATCACCACCACGGCGGCTGCCAGCGACAGGTCGGCCAGTCCAAGGGCAAGGAAGCACGCTGCGGCAATCGCCGTTCCCACGGCCACAAGCCGCTTGCGGCTGCGTACCAGATTGTCGAGCGGCCCACAGGCAATCGCCCCCAGCGACATGGCCGTGGCCAGCAGCAAAAGGGCATTGCCCCGGGCCAGCGGCGCCAGGCCATGGACATCGGTGAAGTAAGGGCCTGCCCACAGGCCGCGTTCGGCCAGCAACACCGAATAGCCAAGTCCTACCAGCGGCAGCAGCGGCCAGAGGGCCCGCAACTTCAGGATCGCCATGATCCCGGCGAGGAAGCCCGAGCTATCCTGCTTGCCCAGACGCGGGGGATCGCGGACCAGCAGGAAAATGGCAAGCGCCGAGAGCACGGTGGCCCCCGCCATGCCCACCATGGCGCCACGCCAGCCAATCGCCACCGCCGCCCAGGCAAGCGGCGTTGCCGCCAGCAGATTGCCCGCCGTGCCGATGCCCAGCAGCCACGAGGCCATGAGCACAAAGCGCTGCATGGGATAGACCCGCCCGAACAGATAGATCCCGCCCATATAGATTGCCGAGCAGCCGACGCCGATCAGGCCCATGGCAAGGTTCAGCGCCAGCGCCGAACTGGCACCGGCAAAGACCAGCGCGCCCGCCACCGCCGCCAGCATCAGGCCAGCCGTGGTGCGGCGCGGCCCGATGGTATCAAGCGCCCAGCCCACGGGCACCTGCATGAGGACAAAGCCCCAGATCCAGAAGGCCTGGAGATTGCCCAGCGCCTGAGGGTCGAGGCCCAGTTCCACCGACAGTTCGGGTGCGATCACCGCAAGAAACGAGCGATAGAACTGGCTGAGGGTATAGGCCGCCAGAAACGTGAGAAAGGTGCGCACGGGATGAGGGTGCCTTTCAGCGGGGGCGGAAAAAGGCGTCGGCGGCCGATTGGCTGGCCTGCTTGGCCGCAATCTTTGCCTCGACGCGGACGATTTCCGCCTTCAGCACCAGGACCCGTGCCTCAAGCTCGTGAACCGAGAGACGGTCGAGGTCCACGGCCTGCACAAGGTCGGGCGCCCGGCTTGGCGGAGGCGCTATGTCATCTGTATCAAGGGCCATGGCAATTTCCCTCGCCACGCACGGAAAGGCGCGGCATTGGTTGCCAGTCTGGTCGGGCCGCCTTAGACAGGCAAGACGCCCGGGCACTCTGACCCCAGGCCAAGGAGGCCCCCGATGACTGCCCTGCCCAAAACCATGACTGCGATCAAGGTCAGCCGGCCCGGCGGACCCGAAGCCCTTGTGCCCATGGACATTGCCGTGCCGGAACCAGGTGCAGGCGAGGTGCTGATCCGCGTGGAGGCAGCCGGCGTGAACCGGCCCGACCTGTTGCAGCGCCAGGGCCTCTACCCGCCCCCGCCGGGCGCCCCCGATACACCTGGCCTGGAAGTGGCCGGTGAGATCGTGGCAATTGGCCCGGGAACGGCACGCTGGAAACTGGGCGACCGGGTGACCGCGCTGGTTGCCGGCGGCGGCTATGCCGAATTTTGCCTGGCGCCGGGGCCACAGTGCCTGCCGGTGCCCCATGGCCTCGACATGGTCCAGGCGGGCGCCCTGCCCGAGACCTTCTTCACCGTCTGGGTCAATGTGTTCGAACGAGGCCGCCTGCAGCCGGGCGAGACCCTGCTGGTCCATGGCGGCGCCTCGGGCATTGGCACCACGGCGATCATGGTGGCCTCAAGCCTTGGCGCGCGGGTGTTCGCCACGGCGGGCGGGCCAGAGAAATGCGCCGCCTGTGTCTCCTTGGGGGCCGAGCGCGCGATTGACTATCGCACCGAGGATTTCGTGGAGATCACCCGCACCGCCACCGACGGCAAGGGCGTGGACGTGGTGCTCGACATGATTGGTGGCCCCAGCGTCATGCGCAATGTGCAGGCCCTGGCCGTGGACGGCCGCCTGTCGTTCATTGCCTTCCTCGAGGGCAGCCGCGTGGAGGTCGACCTGCTCCAGGTCATGCTGAAGCGCCTGACCATCACCGGCTCCACCCTCAGGGCGCGCCCCGTCGCCTACAAGGGCGAGGTGGCGGCGGCACTTGAGGCGCGGGTCTGGCCCTTGCTGTCAGATGGCCGCTTCAAGCCGGTGATTGATTCGACCTTTCCCCTCAAGGAGGCCGCCGCCGCCCACGAGCGGCTGGAGTCCCGGGGAACGGTCGGCAAGGTCGTCCTGGTGCCCTGAGAAGGCCATTTGCGCCCCGGTTTTGACCCGGAGCCTTTATGGCCCTATATAAACGGCACGTTCCATGACACCCCGGATGCGGTCGAAGGCCCCTTGTGGGCCTTCCCGACCCGGCCCGCCGCCCAGGAGAGCCCGATGTCGACGCTACCGCTGATGCCGAAAGCGACCGCCGTATGGCTGGTCGAGAACACCGCGTTGACCTTTGATCAGATCGCAACCTTCTGCGGTCTGCACCCGCTCGAGGTAAAGGGCATCGCCGATGGCGAGGTTGCCCAGGGAATCGTGGGGCTGGATCCGGTCTCACGCGGGCAATTGGCCCAGGAAGAGATCGAGCGCTGCGAAGCCGACCCGCGCGGCTCGCTGAACCTGATGCCCCAGAACATTCCGCTGCCCAAGTCACGCTCCAAGGGGCCGCGCTATACCCCGGTCAGCCGCCGGCAGGACCGCCCGGATGCCATCGCCTGGCTGATCCGCAATCATGCCGAACTGTCTGATGCCCAGGTCTGCAAACTGATCGGCACGACCAAGCCCACCATCCAGTCGGTGCGGGACCGCAGCCACTGGAATACGACCAATATCAAGCCGAATGATCCCGTCACCCTTGGCCTGTGCACCCAGATCGAACTGGACGAGGCCGTGGAAAAGGCAGCCCAGCGTGTCAAGGCTGCCAATCCCAATGGCGATGATGGCGATGAGATGGATGCCGACGACGAACTCGACGCCGGCGCCCATGGCGAGGCTGAGGCTGGTGTTGACGTGGACGCCGAAGAAGAAGAAGACGGCGCCCCCGGCTGGGGCCGCTGAGGGTCGCCTGCCCGGCAACCCTCAACCACTCCTGACCCCCGGGGGTCAGGACCCGGCGTAGCCAATACCCCGCAAATCGCCCGCGATCTCATCCAGGATCGCGGGATCATCGATGGTGGCGGGCATGCGCCAGGGCTGGCTGTCGGCAATCTTCGACATGGTGCCGCGCAGGATCTTGCCCGAGCGGGTCTTGGGCAGGCGCTTTACCACCACGGCATGCTTGAAGGCTGCCACCGGGCCGATGCGGTCGCGCACCAGCGCCACCACTTCCTTGACAATCTCCTCATAAGGCCGGTTCACGCCGGCCTTCAGCACGATGAAGCCAAGGGGCACCTGGCCCTTCAGTTCGTCCGCCACGCCGATGACGGCGCATTCCGCCACATCGGGGTGGCCTGAAAGCACCTCCTCCATGCCGCCGGTGGACAGGCGGTGGCCAGCGACATTGATGATGTCGTCGGTCCGGCTCATCACATAGAGATAGCCGTCCTCGTCCATGAAGCCCGCGTCGCCCGTCTTGTAATAGCCGGGGAAGTCCGCGAGGTAGGACGCCTTGAAGCCATCGTCATTATTCCACAGGGTCGGCAGGCAGCCCGGCGGCAGGGGCAGCTTCAGGACAATGGCGCCGATGTCGCCGCGCTTTACCTCCACGCAATCGGCATCGATCACGCGCACGTCAAAGCCCGGCACCGGCTTGGTGGGGGATCCGTATTTCACGGGCAGCAGACCAAGGCCGGCAAAGTTCGTGCAGGCGGGCCAGCCGGTTTCCGTCTGCCACCAATGGTCGATCACCGGCACGCCCAGCACGCGCTCGGCCCATTGCACCGTGTCGGGATCGCCGCGCTCACCCGCGAGGAACAAGGTACGCAGGGACGACAGGTCGTACTGCGCCCGCAGCTTGCCCTCGGGATCATCCCGCTTGATGGCGCGGAAGGCCGTTGGCGCACAAAAGAGCGCCGCCACGCCATATTCGGCAATGACCCGCCAGAAGGCGCCCGCATCAGGCGTGCCCACGGGCTTGCCCTCGTAAAGCACGCTGGTGCAGCCGGCCAGCAGGGGCGCATAGACAATATAGGAATGGCCCACCACCCAGCCCACGTCAGAGGCGGCCCAGAAGACATCGCCGGGATCCATGCCGTAGATCGCCTTCATGGACCACTGCAGGGCCACCGCATGGCCGCCGTTGTCGCGCACCACGCCCTTGGGGATGCCCGTGGTGCCAGAGGTATAAAGGACATAAAGCGGATCCGTTGCCGCAACCGGGACGCAGGGCACAGCCGCTACGCCCTCATGTGCCGCCATCCAGTCAAGGTCGCGGCCGGGGACAAGGGTCGCCTCCAGCTGCGGGCGCTGCAGCAGGATCACCCGCTCGGGCTTGGCACTGGCAAGGTCGATGGCCTGGTCCAGCAGGGGCTTGTAGGCCACCACGCGGCCAGGCTCGATCCCGCAGGAGGCGGTGACAATCAGCTTTGGCTGCGAATCATCAAGCCGGGTGGCCAGTTCATTGGCCGCAAAACCGCCGAAGACCACCGAATGCACCGCACCCACGCGGGCGCAGGCCAGCATGGCAATCGCTGCCTCGGGCACCATGGGCATATAGATGATGACGCGGTCGCCCTTGACCACGCCCTGGCCCGCAAGCACCCCGGCAAAGCGCGCCACCTTGTCCAGCAGCTCGGCATAAGTGAAGCGCTGCTTCACCCCGGTTACGGGTGAATCATAGATGAGGGCGGTCTGGTTGGCCCGGCCATTGGCCACATGGCGGTCGAGGGCGTTGAAACAGGTGTTCAGCTCTGCGCCGGGAAACCAGCGGGCAAAAGGTGCGACGGACGTGTCCAGCACCTGTGTCCACGGCTTTATCCAGTCGATCGCCTGTGCAGCGTCCGCCCAGAATGCCTCGGGGTCCGCCTGCCAGCGGGCATAGGTTTCCGCATAAGCACTCATCACCGTTCCTCCTCCGGCGCGACGTCAGGCGCCACGTTCGGGCGGAACGCTGCCAGCCCGGAAGGCCTGACGCAAGCGCAGCCCCTCCCATTATTTAACATATTCTATTTGTTCTTTAATTATTATACAGCCTGGTCCGTGGTATTAAAGTTGACTCCTGCAAAGCAGGCATGTTCAAATGGAAATAACAAAAGAACACCTCTGATACGTTAAATTTACCGGACTGGAATGCAGCCATGCTTGATCTGATCGAAGGACCCGAGCGCCAGTCATGCGCCACCTGCGGCCGGATCATGGACGTGATCATTGGCGGGCGAAGCCAGTCTCGGGTTGATGGCTGCGCCCGCGCCGAGGCCTGCGGTCTTGCGGCCAGCGGCCGTTATGTTGTCGTCAGCGAGGCGCCGGTGCGCGGCTATGGCAAGGCCCTTGCCTCCCTGGCTGCCTACGGCTCCTGAAAAGGACTGCACGGGGGGCGTGCGGATCGCGGCGCGCGTGCTATGATTCGTCGCGCCCATGACCCTTGATATCCTCATCCTGATCACCCTGATCCTCCTCAACGGCCTGCTTGTCATGGCCGAACTGGCGGTTGTGGCCGCTCGCAAGGCAAGGCTGAAGCGCCGTGCCGACGAAGGCAGCCGGGGTGCCCGCATTGCCTTGGCCCTGGGTGAAGACCCTGGCCGCTTCCTTTCCACCGTGCAGATCGGCATCACGGGGATCAGCACCATGCTGGGCGCCCTTGGTGGCGCCACCCTGGCGGAGCCCATGGGGGCCTGGCTTGCCACCAGCGAGTGGGCGCTGGCCCGCGATCATGCCGAGGCCATCAGCTTTGCGGTGGTCGTGCTTGGTATTACCTATGCCTCTCTGATCCTGGGTGAACTGGTGCCAAAGCGTCTGGCCCTGGCCCGGCCTGAAGCCTTGGCCGTGGCCAGTGCGGCGCCCTTGCGCGTGCTGTCGCGGGTGGCGGCCCCGCTGGTGGCGCTGCTCAATGCCTCCAGCAACCTTGTGCTGCTGCTGTTTCCCGGCGCCCGGGGCAATGATCCCAGCATCACCGACGAAGAAATCCGCATGCTGATGCGCGACGGCGCTGCCGCCGGCCATTTCGAGGAAGCCGAGCGCGCCATTGTCGACATGACCCTGCGCATGGGCGACCGCTGGGTCGATGCCCTGATGACGCCCCGCACCCAGATGGAATGGCTCGACCTTGATGATACGGCCGAGGAAAATCGCCGCCGCATCCTCGACAGCCACTATTCCCGCTTCCCGGTCAAACGCGGCACCAGCCGCAATGTCGAGGGCTTTGTGCAGGTCAAGGACCTGTTTGCCGATGCCATCAGTGGCGGCGGCAGCTTTGACATTGTCCGTGCCCTGAAACCCGCACTCTATATCCCGGATACCACCCCCGCTCTGAAGGCCCTGGAAACCTTCCGGGCCAGCGGGGCGCCCCTGGCACTGGTGGTGGACGAATATGGCGACATCGAAGGGCTGATCACCCTGACAGACCTGATGGAAGCCCTGGTTGGCGATATCCGCGCCCCCGAGACCGGGGAAGACGACAGCGTGGTACAGCGCGATGACGGGTCTTGGCTGATCGACGGCAGCTTTGCCGCCGATGAAGTCTGGGACGTGATCGGCCTGCCGCCGCCGCTGGATGCCGACGAGGCCGACTTCAACACCGTTGGTGGGCTGATGATGCATCACCTGAAACGGATCCCTGCGGCAGGCGATCATTTCGATCTGGCGGGTTTCCGTTTTGAAGTTGTCGACATGGACGGTCGGCGCGTGGACAAGGTTCTGGTCATCCCCCCTGGCGAGGAAGCCGCCAGCGGCTGAGGCCCGGCCGGGCGGCCTCTTGGCTCAGCCCCTGCCGTTTTTCTTGATAAGCCAGTGTCGCTCCCATACGGTCGGGCTCTTCGCATGCACGGGAGCCCAACATGACCGCAATCAGCGCCTACGATACCGATCTCGACAAGGTTCCAGCGAATTACCAGTCGCTTTCACCCATCGGTTTCCTGGAGCGTGCGGCCAAGGTCTATCCAAACCAGCTGGCCGTGATCCACGGCCCTATCCGGATCAATTACGACGCGCTTTACGCGCGCTCCCGCCGTCTTGCCTCTGCACTGGTGCGGGCCGGTGTCGGCAAGAACGATACCGTGGCAGTCATGGCCCCCAATGTGCCGGCCCTGCTGGAGGCGCATTACGGCGTGCCCATGACGGGGGCCGTGCTGAACGCCCTCAACATCCGTCTGGATGCCGCCACCATCGCCTTCACCCTTGAACATGCCAATGCCAAGGTCGTGATCACCGATCGCGAGTTCAGCCCGATCATGAAGGCGGCCCTGGCCCAGATCGGGCACAAGCCCCTGATCATCGACATTGACGACCCGGTCTATGACGGCCCGGGCGAGCGGCTTGGCGGTATCGAATACGAGGATTTCATCGCCGCCGGCGACCCCGAATTCGCCTGGGCGCCCCCGGCGGACGAGTGGGATGCCATCGCCCTGAACTATACCTCGGGCACCACCGGCAATCCCAAGGGCGTCGTCTATCACCACCGGGGCGCCTATCTGAACGCAGTGGGTAACTGCGTGGTCGCCCAACTCAAGAACCATCCGGTCTATCTCTGGACCCTGCCGATGTTCCACTGCAATGGCTGGTGTTTTACCTGGTCCATCAGCGTGGTGGCCGGCACCCACGTCTGCCTGCGCCGGGTCGAGCCGGCGGCGATCTTCCAGGCGATCGAGGAGCACAAGGTTACCCATCTGTGCGGCGCCCCCATCGTCATGGGCATGATCATCAACGCCAGCCAGGCCCAGCGCCGCCCCCTGCCCCACCGCGTCTCGCTGATGACGGCCGCCGCCCCGCCGCCGGCAGCGGTGATCCAGGCCATGGAAGCCCAGGGCTTTGACATCACCCATCTCTATGGCCTGACCGAAACCTATGGCCCGGCCGTGGTCTGTGCCTGGCATGATGACTGGGACGCCCTGCCGGCCGACGAGCGCGCCGCCGTGAAGTCACGCCAGGGCGTGCGCTATCCCATGCTGGAGGCCCTGAGTGTCCGCGATCCCGAGACCATGGAGGCCGTACCCGCCGATGGCCAGACCATGGGTGAGGTGATGTTCCGTGGCAATCTGGTGATGAAGGGTTATCTGAAGAATCCCAAGGCCACCACCGAAGCCTTTGCCGGTGGCTGGTTCCACTCCGGCGACCTGGGCGTTCTGCATGCGGATGGCTATATCCAGCTGAAGGACCGCTCCAAGGACATCATCATCTCGGGCGGCGAGAACATTTCGACCATCGAGGTGGAAGGTGTGCTCTATCGCCACCCGGCCGTTCTGGAGGCAGCCGTGGTTGCCCGCCCGGACGAGAAATGGGGCGAGACCCCGTGCGCCTTCGTGACCCTGAAGGCCGACGCCGGAGAGGTTACGTCCGAGGACATCATCCGCTTCTGCCGCGAGAACCTGGCGCACTACAAGGTTCCGCGCACCGTGGTGTTCGACGAACTGCCGAAAACCTCAACCGGCAAGATTCAGAAGTTCCTGCTGCGCGATCGTGCAAAGGCACTCTGAGCAGCGCCGCACGGTTGTGCCGGGCAGGGCCGCAGGTATTCCCGCCCCACCGCATGCTTGCGGGGGGCGGAAAGGCCCGGGGGTTGGGATTTACGGGCGCGCCAGGCGCTCCAGTTCTTCCTTGAGTTTGAGTTTTTGCAACTTGAGCTGGCGCATGCGGGTTTCATCCCACCAGGCATGCTTCAACTCGGCATCAATCATGCGTTCAAGATTTTCGTGCCGTGCTGACAGAGTGGCGACATGGGCTTCAAGTGACATGGGTCACGCCTCCTTCGCTCATCAAGGGACCATCACTAGATCACCTTGTAACGCGACCGTCACGGATCAAGTGGTTCCTTGCCCTCAAAATAATCGGGTACCCCTGATATGACCCCCCCACGCCTTATTGTTGGAATCAGCGGCGCCTCAGGCGTCATCCTCGGTGTACGGACGCTGGAGGCCGCACGCCGTCTGGGGGTGGAAACCCATCTGGTGATGAGTCGCGCCGCCGAACTGACCCTTGCCTATGAATCAGATCTCAAGGTCGCCGATGTTCATGCCCTTGCCGACCATGTGCACGGTGTTGGCGACATGGGCGCCGCGATTTCTTCAGGCTCCTTCCGCACCCTTGGCATGATTGTGGTGCCGTGTTCGATTCGCTCGCTCTCGGAAATCGCCACGGGTGTCACCTCGTCGCTGCTGAGCCGGGCGGCGGATGTGGTGCTGAAGGAGCGGCGTCGCCTTGTGCTGCTGGTGCGCGAAACCCCGCTGCACCTGGGCCATCTGCGTTCCATGGTGGCGGTGACGGAAATGGGCGCCGTGGTCATGCCCCCCGTGCCCGCCTTCTATGCGGCCCCCCACAGCCTCGACGAGATGACCGCCCAGACCGTTGGCCGCGCCCTCGACCTGTTCGGCCTCGACACTGGCGACGTCAAGCGCTGGCGCGACGACGGCCAGAAACCCACCCGCCCTCGCACCCCTGACAAGCAGAAATAAGGCTGGTCAGAGGCTTGCGACAAGCAGCGCCAGATCATCCGGCGACGGTCGGGCCTGGGCAAGGCTGACATAAAGGGACAAATGGGCGCGCGCACGATCGTGCCCCTGCGCCACGGCCTTCGCCGGCGGCTCTGGCACGGCTGACAGGATCAGGCCCTGGGCCGTGCGCTCGGCCTCAAGCTCAAGGGCTGACAGTTGCCTGGCAAGCTCTACCGCGTCGGAAGGCAGGCCATCAGCGGCTTTCAGGGCGCGGCGCAGGGTGCGCAGGGGCTTTACCGCCGCCGCCATCCAGGGGGCAAGGGCTGCCAGCCTGGCACGAAGGTCCTCCGCCTCCAGGTCCCGGCCACAGGCCGCCCGCCACAGGCAGTAGAGCAACACGTTCACATCCAGCCCGGCCTCATCCTGCAGGCGCAGGCACGCGTCACGCACCCCCGGTCGGCCATAGATGGCGATGGAAAAATTCCAGAAGGCCGTACGATCCTCTGCGACCATGTTCCGCCCCTTGTGGTAGAGTGGTTTTTTCTAAAGCACGCCGGGCCGACTGAACATGATCGAGGAGGACGCACTGAAGACGAGGCTGCTGGCCCTGACCGAGGAGCACCGCGATCTTGACGCTGCGATCACTGCGCTGTCAGAAGGCGGATCTTTCGACCAGATCCAGGTTCAGCGCCTGAAGAAGCGCAAGCTGATGCTGAAAGACCTGATCAGCCGCATTGAAAGCCAGTTGCTGCCCGACATCATCGCCTGACGGTCGCCTCAGCCTGCGGGTCGATCAGGCTGCGCTGCTGCCGCTTGTGGGCGAACATGGCGTGGTCGGCCGCGCTGATCACCTGCTCGGGCCTTGAGGCCGCCAGAACATCCGCTGCACCCGCGGCAATGCCCAGCGGAATATCCTGGCCATGCCAGACAAAGGGCTGGTCGCTGATCGCCTTGCAGAGGAGGTCCGCCTTGTCCATTGCCGCCGCAAGGTTGGTGCCTGACAGGATCACCCCAAACTCGTCGCCGCCAAGGCGGCCCACCACATCGGACTGGCGCACATTGGCAAGCAGCAGCGCCGCCACATGGTTCAGCGCCGCATCGCCGCCCGCGTGGCCCAGCGTTTCATTGATCTGCTTGAAGCCGTTGATATCGAGATAAAGCAGGCTGACCGCCATCTGGTGGCGGCGCGAGAAGGCAATCACGCGGCCAAGTTCGCGCATGAAGGCACGACGGTTCGCCACGGGTGCCAGGGGATCCTGATCGGCGAGGCGCTCAGCCTCGGCCAGGGCAAGGCGGGTCGCCTCAAGCTGCGCCTGCAGGCCAGCCACCTCGGCCTTGAGGCTGGCGATCGTGCCAGACCCTGTGCGGCTGGCTGGTTTAACGCGCTTGCTGCCCTCACCCATGCTCATGATGCTCTTCCCTGGCAATTCCGGATCCTGGGAAAACGAACCGTTCCAGTCAGGTTTGGTACGAACGGGGATTAGACACTTTAGTTCCGTACACGGTCAATATTGGGAAGACAGCTTTCCAGCCCTCGCTACAACAGGCTGACGATTGCGCCAGTGAAGCCTCGCTCTATACTCCGTTGCCTTCCACCTGAGGGGGCAATGGCTGTGGGTAAACCCGAGGTCGGTATCATCATGGGCAGCCGGTCTGACTGGCCCACCATGCACCATGCCGCCGAAACCCTGGAAACACTGGGTATCGCCCATGAGGCGCGCGTGGTCTCTGCCCACCGCACCCCCCATCGCATGGCGGACTATGCCGAAACGGCCCGTGGCCGGGGCATCAAGGTGATCATCGCGGGCGCCGGGGGCGCGGCCCATCTGCCGGGCATGACCGCCGCCTATACCAGCCTGCCCGTGCTGGGCGTACCCATTGAAAGCCATGTCCTGAAGGGCGTCGACAGCCTGCACTCCATCGTGCAGATGCCGGCGGGTGTGCCCGTGGGCACCCTCGCCATCGGCAAGGCCGGCGCCATCAATGCGGCCCTGCTCGCCGCCTCGATCCTGTCCCTGTCTGACCCTGCGGTGGCAACGGCGCTGGAGAGCTGGCGCGCGGCCCAGACCGCCTCGGTGCCCGACCTGCCGGAGGACCTGGCTTGAGCCAGCCTGTCCCACCGGGTGGCATGCTTGGCATTCTGGGCGGCGGCCAGTTGGGGCGTATGCTGGCCCTGTCGGCGGCAAGCCTTGGCTATCGGACCCATGTCTTCACCCCCGAGGGGTCGAGCCCGGCCAGCCAGGTGGCAACGCTTGAGACGGTGGCTGATTTTGGCGATGGCGCGGCGCTTGATGCCTTTGCCGCCTCGGTTGATGCCATAACCCTTGAGTTCGAGAATATCCCGGTGGACACCGTGGTGCGGCTGGCCCGCCACCGCCATGTGCGCCCCGGCGCCCGGGCGCTGGAAGTGGCCCAGGACCGCGTGGCCGAGAAAACCTTTGCCCAGGCCCAGGGTGCGGGCACGGCCCCGTTCATCGCGGTTGATGACCTGGCGGGGCTTGGCACCGCACTCGCCCGGCTTGGGACGCCTGCCATCCTCAAGACCCGGCGCTTTGGTTATGACGGCAAGGGCCAGTTCGTGATCCGCGATGCAGCCGACGCCGGGGCCGCCTGGGCTGCCATCAATGGCCAGCCGGCCATCCTTGAGGGCTTTGTCGATTTTGCCCTGGAGATCTCGATTGTCGGCGCCCGCAGCGCAACGGGCGAGATCCGCTGCTTTGATGCGGTTGAGAACCGCCATCGCCACGGCATCCTCGACCTGACCCTGGCGCCAGCCAGCATTGCACCCGCCACGGCCAAGGCGGCGCAGCAGGTAACGGCCCGGCTGTTGACCGCCCTCGACTATGTGGGCGTGCTGGCGGTGGAGTTCTTTGTGACCCGTGAGGGGGGCGTGCTGGTCAATGAAATGGCGCCGCGCGTTCACAATTCCGGGCACTGGTCGATCGAAGGGGCGCTGACCAGCCAGTTCGAGCAACAGGTGCGCGCCACCCTGGGCCTGCCCCTGGGCGATCCGGCACGGCTGGCCGATGCCGCCATGCTGAACCTGATCGGCAGCGACGCCTTGGCCTGGCCAGGCCTTGCGGCCGACCCTGCGGCCAGACTGCACCTTTATGGCAAGGCAGAGGTCCGGGCTGGCCGGAAGATGGGCCATGTCACGGTGCTAAGCCCGCTCGGCAGCGGCCCCGATGAAGCAGCGATCAGCCGTCTGCGCCAGTTGCTCTAGCCCTGTCAGGGCTTGCCGCTGCCGTATCTGAGGCGGGCCAGCAGGGCGACCGGCGACGGCAGGCGGGCGGCCAGGCGGCCCACCGTGCCCTTTGCCCCTTCGATGCGCATCACATCGGCAATCCGGCGGTCCAGAAAAGCCCAGGTGCGGGCCTGATCCGGGCTGTCGTCCTGCAGCCAGAACGCCAGCGCTGCGCCATAGACGAGGTAGAGCAGGCCCCGCTTGGTATAGTGGTTGAAGTCGGTGGCGCGGTCGCCGGCCGCCCGCCACATGGCATCCACCGTGCGATAGCCCAAGGCCAGCATGCGCGGCGCATTATGTGGCAAGGCACCCAGGCTCGCCGCCCGCCGCTCTGCCTCGCGAAAGGGGCCCAGCAGTTCCAGCCGCGTGCGCACCGCCAGCGTGATGCGCGCCCGGATCTTCAGGGTGCCGATATCGGCCTCCGCCAGGCGGGCCAGCATGGCGGCGTCCATCCGTTCGGCAAAGGCCGCCACCAGATCCATAGGCCCGTCGGGAAAGGCGTCGAGGGCAAGTGCTGGCGCCACCTCCAGATCGCGGGCGGCGGCCAGAATCACTGCCTCGCTCCAGCCCTCGAAGGGCACATGGGGCAGGGCCGCATCAAGCAGGGCCGCGCGCAGGTCGGCGCCGTGGGTGGTCATGGACATCTCCGCTTCAGTCATCTGCCGCCGCCGCAGCGGCTGGCAGGGCGTCAACATAGCCCAATGTAGAGAGGTCGGTCATGCGCTGGGGATAGAGCCAGCCATCCAGATGGTCGCACTCGTGCTGCACCACCCGGGCATGGAAGCCCGTGGCCTCCCGCGCGAAGGGCGCGCCATCAAGGCCCAGGCCCTCGTAACGCAGGCGGGTGACACGCGGCACCACCCCCCGCAGGCCCGGAACCGACAGGCAGCCTTCCCAATCCAGCGCCGTCTCGTCCGTCAGAAACGTGATCACCGGATTGATCAGCACCGTCAGGGGCTGGGCCGACAGGTCGAAGCGGTCGGCGTCTTCCGTGAGGGGGGCGTGGAAGATCACCACGCGCTTGGGCACATAAACCTGGGGCGCGGCAATGCCCCTTCCCCTCGCCGCCACCATGGTCTCCCACATGTCGGCAACAAGCTGGCGAATCTCAGGCGCCGTGGGATCGGCAACCGCTTCGGCGGGGTGGCGCAGCACGGGGTGGCCCATGCGGGCAATCGGAAGAACAGCCATGGCCTCGCAACAGGATTTCGGATCTGGCTTTTGTTGCCAGATTCCTTCACTTCGATTTGGACGGCGGGATTAAAATACGCTATGAAGCCCGCTGTCTCTACAAGCCAATCCCGGAAGGGGCCTGAACTTGCAAGTCCTGGTTCGTGAAAACAATGTCGATCAAGCGCTGCGCGCCCTGAAGAAGAAGCTTCAGCGCGAGGGTGTCTTCCGTGAAATGAAGCTGCGCGACGCCTATGAAAAGCCGTCGGAGCGCCGCGCGCGTGAGCGTGCCGAGGCGATCCGCCGCGCCCGCAAGCTGGCCCGCAAGCGGCTCCAGCGCGAAGGCTCGCCGGCCTGATGTGATTGACTGAAGGCGGGCCTGCGCTCTGGCGCGGTGCCCGTCCCTTCCAGCGCTCTTGTCCTGCCGTTGCACTGCCCCATTGCCGCCCTCTTCCCCTGACGCTGCCGTTTTTGGTTGCCGAGGGTGTGAACGGGCGACGATGATGCTTGTCATAACAACGACAAGCCTTGGGAGGGCAGCCATGCTGAAGCGGCCGATATCGGCGGACTCGCACATCACCGAACCGCCAGACTGCTACAGGTCGTATATCGACCCGAGTTGGCGCGACCGTGCCCCGCATATGACGCGGCACCAGACTCTTGGCGACATCTATGTGATCGACGGGATGAGCCAGCCTGTGCCCATGGGCCTGGTGGCCGCCGCCGGCAAGGACCCCGCCAGCATCACCATGGACGGCGTCCTCTTCGAGGAACTCTGGCAGAGCGGCTGGAACCCGAAGTTCCGCGTGGCCGACCAGGAGAAAGACGGCGTCGCCGCCGAGATGATCTATCCCACCGTGGGCATGCTGCTGTGCAACCACCCCGACTTTGACTACAAGAAGGCCTGTTTCGAGGCCTATAACCGCTGGCTGGCCGAATACTGCGGCGAGGCCCCCGGGCGGCTGTTTGGCCTGGCCCAAGTCTCCATGCGCACGCCGGAAGACGGCGTGGCAGAGCTGCGCCGGGTCCATGAGATGGGTTTTCGCGGCGTGATGATGCCCGGCAACCCGGCGGTAGAGGATTACGACAGCCCGATCTATGACAAGGTCTGGGCGACCGCCGTGGAACTCAACCTGCCCCTGTCCTTCCATATCCTGACCGGGCGTAGCGACGGCCTGGATGCCAAGCCGCGCGGGCCCCGCATCAATGGTTTCCTCACCATCATCCGCGGCTGCCAGGACATCATGGGGACCTTCATCTTCAGCGGCGTGTTCGACCGCTTCCCCGGCCTGAAGCTGGTCTGCGCCGAGGCGGACGCCGGCTGGGTGCCGCATTACATGTACCGCATGGACCATGCCTACAAGCGTCACCGCTACTGGATGAAGGCGCCGCCGCTCAAGCGCCTGCCCAGCGAATATTTTTCCGAGAACATCCACGTCACCTTCCAGGACGACTGGGTGGCGTTCCGCATGGCTGACATGTGCAATGTGAACCGCCTGATGTGGGCCAGCGACTTCCCCCATTCCGATTCCACCTGGCCCTGGTCCCAGGACGTGCTGGCGGA
>CANCOY010000027.1 GCA_947379865.1 Acetobacteraceae bacterium | reverse complement strand
CGCCCAGAGCGCCGACATAAAAGCCCGTCGTATCATCAGCCTTGGCCGCGCCAGCGCCAAGACCGAGAGCCATGACAAGCACCGCGAGTGACGCGCCACGCTCAATCTTCGAGATAGAAGATGACATAAAACTCTCCCCAAATGTGGTGCTTAAGTCTTAACAGCTGCATCATTTTTGGGAAAGATTTTTATTAAAACAACTTTTTGTCACTTGGTTAATGTTGCCGTGAGGGCACAGTTTCTGATCAGGTTGCCATGGCAAGGCCCGCCCGGCGTGAGGATGTGCCACAAAAAGGGGCGCCCGAAGGCACCCCTTGATGTCGGCAATTTCCTGAGACTCAAGGGAGGACGATTTCGACCCGCCGATTCTGGGGCTCGCGCACACCGTCGGCCGTTGGGACCAGGGGGGAGGTTTCGCCCTTGCCAACCACCGTGATCTGGCTCTCCAGAACGCCCAGATGCACCAGGGCGGCCTTCACGGCAGCGCCCCGTTTCTCGGAGAGCTTCTGATTATAGGCAGGAGTCCCAGACCTGTCGGCGTGCCCCGTCACCTCAATACGCGTGACGGCCAGCTGCCTGGCCGCCGTCGCGGCCTCGGTAATGATGGTTGCTGCCTCGGTGGTAACCGTCGCCGCATTCCAGTCAAAGAACACCAGATACGAGCGGGCCAGTTCGGGCGCAGCGGGTGCTGGTACTGGTGCCGGGGGCGGGGGCGCCGCAATGGCTGCAGGTTCCGGCGGCGGTGCTACATCCTGCGCGAACTTGTAGGTCAGCGCGATAAAGGCCGAGTGATTGTGGTAGCCATAATTCTTTATGTTGTTTTCGTTGAAGTCGCGTTCCGGGGTTGCGAAATAGCGGTACTCGACCCCCAGCGCCAGATTGCGGCTCATGTCATATCTGAGGCCGGCAATGCCCTGATAGGCCACGCCCCATTTGCCCTCTTTTGCCCCATCACTTCTGACGGTTGTGCGCGAGGCGCCGACGCCCGCGCCGATATAGGGCACAAAGCTGGTTCCCGTGGGGATGTCGTAAAGCGCACTGACCATGGGTGCCAGAGACGAGACGCGGCCGGACGCATCCCCCTCGACGCCAGAAACGGTCGTCTTGTCGAACACATTGCGGCGGAAGATGACATCGGCCTGCAGCCGGAAAGTGCCGAAGTCATAACCAGCCAGGCCGCCCGCGGCCCAGCCCCTCTTGTGACTGATCTCGGCATCGGCACCGGTCAAGCCCGACCGCTTGCCCAGTGCCACGCCCTTGATCCGGGTGTCGGCGCTTGTCTCTTCGGTGAAGTTCAGGCCCCCCAGGACGCCCACATACCAGCCCCTGGCCTCTGGCGTCTGGGCTTGGACGGCGCCCGCCCCCAGAACCAGACCAAAGGCGGCGAGCGACAGGCCACGAAACAACACGCTGTTACACAAGGACATACCAATCTCCCGGAGCTATGCAATGTCGTTTACGTAGCATCTCGCGGAGAGGTGTGAGTTTTACATCTGTATAATGAAGTTTGGATCGAGGCTTCGTGTGCCCCTCCCGCCACAGCCGGATGTATCGATAGCACCGCCATTAGCTCTGATCTGGATGCGCTCCCTCAGGTAACGCGAAAAGGCACAAAAAAAGGGCGCCCACCTGGGCGCCCCTTGATCTGTCTGAAAGCCGCTGCCAATCAGGGCAGGACGATCTCGACGCGGCGGTTCTGCGGCTCGCGCACACCATCTGCCGTCGGAACGAGAGGCGAAGCCTCACCCTTGCCGACAACCGTGATCTGGTCGGCCGGGATGCCAAGCTGCACCATTGCGTTCTTCACGGCAGCGCCGCGCTTCTCCGAAAGCTTCTGGTTATAGGCAGGCGTGCCCGAACGATCGGCATGGCCGGTCAGCTCAACGCGGGTAACGGCCAGCTGCTGGGCTGCCTTGGCGGCTTCGCTGATGATGGAGGCCGCTTCGGTGGTGACCGACGCTGAATTCCAGTCAAAGAACACCAGGTAGGAGCGGGCAAGCTCAGGCGCCGGGGGAGCCGGCGGCGGCGGCGGGGCGGCGACCACGGGCACGGGTGCCGGAGCAGCTTCACCGAACTTGTAGGTCAGCCCAAAGAAGACCGAGTGGCTGCGGGTCTCGAAGCTGTTTTCCGGAGCAGTGTCGCCGTATTCGATCCCATCGACATCGGGGGTCGCGAAATAACGATATTCGACGCCCAGGATCACGTTCGGCGTGACATCGTAGTTCACGCCAGCGACGCCCTGATAGGCAAAGGCCCATTTATGGCCAGAACCGTATTCCGCATATTTGAAATTGATGCGCGCGGCGCCAACACCTGCACCGACATAAGGCGTGAACGCTGTGCCGGTGTCGATGTCATAGAGGGCGCTGACCATCGGCGCGATCGTGGCGGTCGAAGCGCCGACGCCATAACCGTAGTCCTTGCCGAGGTAGTTCTCGTTCTTGACCGCATTCCGGCGATAGGTCACATCACCCTGCAGACGAAACGGTCCAAAGTCATAACCGGCGAACGCGCCAACCCCATAACCAGCCTTGTAGCTGTAACGGTCGCTGTCGCCATCGAACGTCGCACTCGTGGGCTGGCTGAAGTTGAGGCCGCCAAGGGCACCAACATACCAGCCCGGGGTCTGGTCAGCCCGCGCCGTACCCGCGCACAGCACTGAAGCCAGTGCCAGTGATGCCAAAGATGCACCACGAATAATGGTTGTGGAACGAAGCATTTTAAACTCCCGGTCAAAATCTCCGTCGACATATAGCACCGTTCGACACCGTCACAATTTTGTTCTGCCTAGAAATATTATTCTTCTCTCCTACGTGGCAAAACCAACACACCGGCATGTCCAATTTCAGACGCGCACGAAAACCGCCATCCAGACAAAAAAAGGGCGCCCGGAGGCGCCCTTTCCTGATTCAGCCTGCCTTGGTTCAGGGCAGAACGATCTCGACGCGGCGGTTCTGGGGCTCGCGCACACCATCTGCCGTCGGAACAAGCGGGGAGGCCTCGCCCTTGCCGACAACCGTGATCTGATCGGCCGGGATACCAAGCTGCACCATGGCGTTCTTCACGGCGGCGCCGCGCTTCTCCGAAAGCTTCTGGTTGTAAGCAGGCGTGCCCGAACGATCGGCATGGCCGGTCAGCTCAACGCGGGTGACGGCCAGCTGCTGGGCTGCCTTGGCGGCTTCGCCGATGATGGAAGCGGCTTCGGTGGTGACCGACGACGAGTTCCAGTCAAAGAACACCAGGTAAGAGCGCGCAAGCTCAGGCGCCGGGGGGGCCGGCGGCGGCGGCGGGGCAGCAACGACGGGCACCGGCGCCGGGGCCGCTTCACCGAACTTGTAGGTCAGACCAAGGAAGAACGAGTGGTTCGATGTCTCGAAATCCTTCTCGTCGCCCACGCCACTATAGAGACCCTTGTAGTCAACACTCGGGGTTGCGAAATAGCGATACTCCGCACCGATCAGCAGCTTTGGCGTGATGTCATAGTTGACGCCGGCTACACCCTGATAGGCGACCGACCACGTGCTGTCAGATTCGCCATCATAGCTGAACTTGACATGCGAGGCACCGATACCGGCGCCGACATAGGGCGTGAAGTCCGTGCCGGTTTCAATGTCGTACAGGACACTGAGCATCGGCGCTACGGACGCTGTCGACACATAGCCGGCGTCGGTGGTCTCGCCCTGGTAAGTCTCGGTATCAACCTTGTTGTGACGATAAATGACGTCGCCCTGAAGCCGGAACGAGCCAAAATCATAGCCGACCAGCGCACCGCCGCCAAAGCCGGTCTTGAAATCATAGCTGTCCGACTCGTCGCCACCACCAATATTGTCGTTGTAGGTAGCATCTGACGTTCCCATCAGATTGACGCCACCAAGGACGCCAACGTACCAGCCGGTGGTCTGGTCGGCCTGGGCCGCACCAGCGCTCAAGCCCATGGCGAGCGCGAATGCCGCCAGAGAGGCGCCACGGAAAAGCATTGAACGAGCAGGCATGTTGGACCCCCAATTTGAATGTATACGGAGAGTATCATCCGGAGGTCAGGGTGCAACTTTTGTTCTGCTTTCTGATATTTTGACCCCGAATTGTGTGGCGATTATGGCACACTGCAGAGGTCTGTGCCTGTCGCACGCCAGGTCAATCATCAGAAAAAAGGGGCACCCAAAGGCGACCCCTTGATTGATCCCAATGCCTGCCCGGCCCGAAGCGGCATCAGTCCGCCCTTGATGCATCGCCCCGCATGCTCAGCACCCCAAGCAGATCTGAGAGCGAAGTGCCGCGCCCAAAGCCCCCCATAAGAGCCGGCAGGCTGTCTGCCGCTGCCCCAAGGGTTGGGCGCGCCAGGGCGATGAACTTGGCGCCGAGGCGCGCGCGTTCGCGGGCAAGGTCCGTCTCCGGCTTGCCAGCGTCCGCCGCCCACCGCGTCCGCGTGCCATCGGTGCCGACCAGTTCCACCTCTGCCTCAAAACCGCCAAGGCTGGCATCCCCCGCCACCTCAACCTTGTCGCGGAAAGCGGCTATGGCAGCGTCCCCGACGCGGCCATCCGAAAAACTTTCGAGCGCGGCGGTATCAAGCCCGGCAAGCGCTCCACCAACCGTGTAGGCAAGGCTGAACTTGCCCTCAAGCCCGGTTGCCGGGCGCGGGATGACACACATGCGCAGCGCCCCCTCCGGCACCCGCACCTCGATGCGCGCAAGGCTGTGGGCTGAAATATCTGGTTGTTGTGCACGCAGGGCATGCGCCGCCTCGATGGCCCCATGGGTGCCATAGCAGGAGGCATGGTACTTGAAGAGCACATCCCGCAAGTGGAATGCCCGGGTTGCCGCGCCAAGGTCTTCCCGTACCACAAGCCCGCCGCCATGGGCCTCGACAAAACCCTGCGGGCATTCGATGGCGTCGGTGCGCGCGATAAAGCCACGGCGTGCCAGCGAGGCCGCCCTCAGCCCCACTGATGCCGCGTGCCCGGCATGCAGGGGCTTGCCCATGGTGCCAAACATCGCCTTCAGGCCACTCGCCTGGGTGGCGGCAATGCCCAAAGCATGGGCCGCCTGTTCAGCATCCAGACCAAGCAGGCGCGATGCGGCGGCGGCGGCACCAAAGGCCCCAAGGGTTCCCGTGGCATGCCAACCCTGACCGTAATGGGTGGCACCCATCATCACGCCAAGCCGGCTCGACACCTCAACCCCGGCCACAAAGGCCGCAAGCACAGCCCCGGCATCGGCATCAAGCAACTCACCCAGCGCCAGGACAACCGGCGCCACGCCCACGGTCGGGTGGCCCCACATGGCCTCGATCACATCATCGTAATCAAGGGCGTGGCTGGCGGTGCCATTCACGAGGGCTGCCTGGGCTACAGGCAGGCGCAGGCCTGTGCCAAAGATCAAGGCCTCCCCTCGCCCGCCCTCGGCAGCAGCCTCTTCGCGGACGATGCGCGACACCGGCTCACCCGCACCGGCAAGGGTTACGCCCAGCCAGTCGAGCAGGCAATGGCGCGCCCGCACCAGCACATCCTCGGGCAGGGTCTGCAGATCGAGGGCCAGCGCATAATCGGCCAGACGCAGGGCAAGGGGTTCAGCCATGACGAGATCTCCCCGATCAGGAAACAGGAACGAAGCGCCAGCCCTCACCATCGCGGTGGATGTGCCCGCCACTGGGACCCGCGAAGTGGGTGCCCAGAACCAGGATCCGGTCACCTTCCTGGGCCTTGAAAAAGCGCCGCCGGGTGGCTTCTGCGTCCTCGGCACTGGTGCAGAAATGGGTGCAGATCTGGGGTTCGGCGCACTGGATGGGGTGGTGGATCATGTCGCCCGTGATCACAGCCTCGGCCCCGCCAGATTTGATCCGTACGCTGACGTGGCCCGGTGTGTGGCCATGGGTGGGCTCGAGGCTGACCTCGGTGCACACCTGGTGGGTTGTCTCCACCAGATCGGCAAGGCCTGCCTCAAAGATCGGCCGCACGGAATCACCCAGCACGGCACCTGCGTGCAGATCCCCTCCCCCATCGGCTTCCCCGGCGGCCTCGGCCGACCAGTGCTCCCATTCCTTGCGGGCAAAGAGATAACGGGCATTGGGGAAGGTCGGCACCCATTTGCCATCAACCAGCCGGGTATTCCAGCCCACATGATCAACATGCATATGGGTGCACAGCACCAGATCAATCGACTCCGGTGCAAAGCCCGCCGCCTCAAGATCGCGGATGAAGCCCGTATCGAGGTGATGGAAGGGCGTATCCGGACGTTCCTTGGCATTGCCGACGCAGGTATCAACCAGGATCCGCTTGCCCCCCGCCTCCAGCACGAAGGCGTGGATAGAAAGGTTCAGGCTGCCATCCTCGGCCACGAAATGTGGCCGCAGCCAGTCATGGCCAAGGGCACGTTCGCGGGTGACATCGACAAGCAGGAAGCCCGGATCGATGGGCAGCATCATCTCCTGCACCCGGGTGACGCGGACATCTCCAATGGTCCAGACGCGGAATTCAGTATCGCTCATGATTTCCTCCCTGCCGGTTTTCCGGCTATTGGCACCCTGTTACTGCAGGCTCAGCGGGCGTCCGCCCGGATCATCGCCGCACCCTTTTCAGCCACCATGATGGTTGGCGCATTGGTGTTGCCCGACGGGATCAGGGGCATGATCGAGGCATCGACCACCCGCAGGCCAGCAATGCCCCGTACCCGCAGGCGCTCGTCAACCACCGCACCGGCATCATTGCCCATGCGGGCGGTGCCGACGGGGTGATACATGGACTGTGACATGCGGCGTACAAAGGCCAGAATGTCGGCGTCGGTACGGACCTCAGGTCCCGGCAGTTCCTCGGCCAGCACGCGATCCTTGAGCGGCGCCGTCCCAAAGATGCGGCGGATCCAGTTGACGCCAGCCACCATGGCCTGGCGGTCTGCCTCGGCGGTCAGGTAATTGGCATGAATGACGGGGGCAAGCGCCGGATCAGCGCCGCCCAGGCGGATCCGCCCCCGCGACTGCGGCCGCAGATAGCAGACCGACGCGGTAACACAGGGTGTCTTGCCAATGGCAAGTTCGCCCGTGGGCAGAAAGTCAAAGCTCAGAGGGCGGAAATTGATCTGCAGGTCCGGATGCCCGGCCCCGGGCAGTCCCTCCACAAAGGCGCAAGCCTGTGAGGCTGCAAGCGTCAGCAAGCCGCCCCGGGTAAGCAGATACTGCGCCCCCTCAAGATAGGCCCGCACACCCCGCAGGCGCGCGTTGACCGATGACTCCGGCGTAACTCTGGCCACGTAATGAACATAAAGGTGATCCTGCAGATTCTCCCCCACGCCCGAAAGATCCGCAACCACGGGGATCCCGTGTTCCATCAGATGTGCCGCTGGCCCCAGGCCCGAGAGCATGAGGATCTGGGGCGAATTAAGCGCGCCTGCCGACAGGATGACCTCTCGGGCCGCATCCGCCTCGCGCTCCACACCGCCCTGGCGATAGACCACGCCCGTCGCCCGGCCATCCTTGATGCGGATGCGCTGGGTATGGGCCTCGGTCTGGATATCCAGATTAGGGCGCCCCCGTGCCGGGCCAAGGAAGGCATCGTTGGTGGAGTGCCGCCGCCCCTTGTCCATGGTGAACTGAAGAAAGCCGATGCCCGCCTGCTCGGGACCATTCAGATCGCCATTGCGGGCGATACCACTGGCGACGCCAGACTCGATGAAGTCCCTCGCCGCCGGGTGGCGCACCGGTGGGTCGCTGACAGAAAGATTTCCGCCCACGCCATGATGGCTGGTCTCACCCGTTTCGCGGTTTTCGGATTTCTTGAAATAGGGCAGCACATCGTCCCAGCCCCAGCCGGCAAGGCCCAGCTGGCGCCAGCCATCGTAATCCATCGCGTGGCCACGGACATAGGCAAGGCCATTGATGGCAGACGAGCCGCCCAGGGTCTTGCCGCGCGGCCAATAGACCTTGCGGCCCTCCAACTCAGCCTCGGGCTCGGTGAAATAGCTCCAGTTGAGGGGATTGGGCAGAAACAGCCGCGACATGCCGGCTGGAATGCGGACCCAGGGGTTGGTTGGCTTTGGCCCTGCCTCCAGCAGCAGGACACGAACCGAAGGATCCTCGCTCAGGCGGTTTGCCAGAACGCAGCCAGCCGACCCTGCCCCGATCACGATATAATCGTACATGCTTCCCCCGATGGGCGCCCAGGCGGGCGCCCCGGCCATTTCAGCCGTTCAGCCCTTGGCGGGCTTGCCCAATATGCTGTCCGCGATGATGCGCTGCTGAATCTCTGAGGAACCTTCAAAGATCTTGGTCAGCCGGGCATCACGCCAGTGACGCTCAACCGCATGCAGCTTGGTGTAACCGGCACCGCCCAGAATCTGCAACGCCTCGCTGGTGACACGCTCTGCCATCTCGGCGGCAAAGTATTTCACCATCGATGCCTCCCGGTCGCAGCGGCGGCCGGAGTCGATTTCTGTGCAGACATGGTACATCAACTGCCGCGCCGCCTCGATCTCGGTTGCCATGGTGGCAATCTTGAAGCGGATGGCCTGGAATTCACCAATGGGCCTGCCGAACTGGACACGCGTCTGGGCATAGGCGATGGCATCTTCCAGCGCACCGCGCGCCAGACCGATGGAGCGCGCCGCCGTATGGGCACGCGCGCCTTCCAGCATCGCGGCCACGGCATAGAATGCCTTGCCTTCAGTACCCGCCGTATCACGGGCCGGGGCGCGGCAGCCGTCAAAGGCCAATTCCCAGGTCTTCCAGCCAAAGTAGCCGATCTTGGGGATGGGGCTGCCCTTGGTGTTGTTGGGCAGTTCCCCCTTGGGCTTCTCGACACAGATGGCTGTCAGGCCCTGATGACGTTTGGCGGGGTCCTCTCCGGAATCCGTGCGGCAGATCACCTGGATGAAATCAGCGCCATCGGCAAAGGTGCACCAGTACTTGTTACCGGTAATGACCCAGTCATCCCCATCACGCCGGGCGCGGCACTGGAGAGAGGCCACGTCAGACCCTGCATTTGGCTCAGACATGGCAAAGGCACCAAGATACTCACCCCGTGCCATGGCCTGGATGCGCTCCACCCGCTCATCACCGGCACCAGGAACCGAGCGGTAAAAGCCGTTGCCTCTGGCAATCAGGCTGGCAACGCTCATCCAGCCACGTGCGAGTTCCTCTGCCACCAGACAGTATTCGAACATGCCAAGGCCAAGGCCGCCGTGCTCCTCCGGGATCAGGATTCCGAAATAGCCCATCTCGCCCAGTTTGCGGCGCAGATCGTCTGGTATATCGCCCTGGATGGGGTCAAGGGCGTTGGCCACCGGCAACACTTCCTTCATGGCAAAGGTGCGTGCCGTCTCCTGGATCATGCGCCGCTCATCGGTCATGTAGCCGGAAGGCGCCGACGGCGTGCTGGCAGCTGTGCTCATGATGCGGCCTTCTGCATGCCGCCAATTTCGGCCAGCACGGGCTTGAGGTAAGTCTTGAACTGCTCAGGGTTCTCGGACATCGGGAAATGCCCCAGGCCCGACATGATCTGGAACTTCGCACCGGGGACCTGCCGGGCTACCTCGGCCGTCATCTCGGGGCTGGCGGAAAAATCATATTCCCCGGTCAGCAGGTAGAGGGGGCAGGTATCGGTGTCGAGGCCAGCAATCACGCCATTGCGCATGTCGCCGTCGACAAAATAATAATAAAGGTCACCGGCGAATACACCCGGCCCACCCTGCATGTAATGCCACAGCGTCTCCCACCGGTCGGCCACAGGCGCACCCGGCCCGATCAGCCCCTCAACCGCTGAAGCAGACGCCTCGCCCCCATGCACATCTGGGCGATGCAGATATTCTGTCTCCGCCATTTCTGGCCCAAGCGAGGACTCCGAAAAGAGGGCTGACTGCAGGCCGATGGCAGCGCGGAAGCTGGAGGCATGGCGCAATGCCAGATGCAGTACCGCCCTGCCACCAATGGAGCAGCCCATCACCACCGGCCGGTCCAGTTCCAGTGCCTCGGCAAAGGCCATGACCGTGGCGACGTATTTGTCAGTCGTCAGCGTATAAACCTCATCCTGCCAGCCGGCCGGCGGCGACGACTTGCCATGCCAGGGCAGATCAAAAGCCAGCACACGGAAATGCTTGGTGATCTCTGCGTCGTTCAGAATGGCGCGGTACTGACGACCATCCGCACCCGCCGTGTGCAGGCAGATCAGGGGTATGCCCTCGCCCGCTTCCTCGAAATAGACCCGGTGGTCGCGCCCTTCGATGGAAAGGGAGACATAGCGGCCGATAACGGCTTCGATTTTGGCAGACATCAGGCGGCCTCCCCCTGGCGCAGCTTCGAGAGCAGGCCGGTTACGAAGAACAGGTTGACGAGCAGCGGATAGACATCGCCCTCAAAGCGGGTGTGTCGGTTCTCGTTCATCGCCATGAGGTGGTGGAAGCCTGGCTTTGGCAGTGGCCTGGAAAACTCTGCCCACGCCTCTTTCGGCCCGGCGATGGAAAACACGGGCCGGGCGGCCGGCCCCGCTGCCGACGCCGACACATGACCCTTGTTCACCTGGATCACGGCCGGCCCGTCGCCCATGTCAAGGCCGAACTCAAGCTCCAGAAAGCGCGCGCGGCGCATCAGCATCGGGTCCGCATTGGCGCGGGCCATGAGGCCATCAAGCATGGTTTCTCTCCCCTGTCTGCCGCTTGTCCACCACGGAAAGCAGTGGCACTGGCGTGTTATCGAGTTCAAGAACGCGCGTCAGGATTGCCCGCAACTCAGCCCGTCGCGATGCATCAAGACGCTCAAGTGGCCCGCCAATGCCCACCGCCATGGGTGTGCCGCCGGGCGCATTCACAAGGGGTATGGCCACAACGCCCGCGCCCGGCGTCATGTCGCCCGCTGTCTCAGCGTAGCCCTGTGCCCTGACCTCAGCCATCAGGGCAAGGAACACCTGTTCCTCGACGCGATGTTCTGGTGTCTCCGCATTGATCCGGCGCACAATGCGACCGATCTCGGCGTCGCTTTCTGAAACCAGCAAGGCCCGCCCTATGGCGGTGCGCGTCAGGGGCCTGAGTGCCCCCATCTTCATGTGCAGCCGGATCGGACGCTCAGCCTCCAGAATGACGACATATTGCGCATGCACGCCATTGCGCAGGCCCAGGACCACCGTCTCCCCACTGAGGTCGCGTATACGCTCCAGCCTTCGTATCAGCGCCTCATCACGATAGGCGCCTTTTTCAATCCAGGTGGAAAGCAGCGCCAGACGGAGATTGGGAATGTAACTTCGTGCATTGCCATCGTAATCCATATAGCCGAGGGCAACGAGGCTCTTGAGCAGGGCCGAGGTGCTTGACTGTGGAAAGCCGAGCGCCTTCGACACCTCCATCACCGAGGCCGGCGCCCGCGTCTGTGCAAAATGCTCGAAGATCTCAAGCACCCGCACGGCGGATTTGACGGCCTCGGACATGGCGCCTCACATGCCGATCAGATCGGCGCGCTGGATCACATTGTTCAGAATGCGGATCGAGGCGGCATCGACCATCATGCCGTCGACATTGACCGAACCGATGCCATCAGCTTCCGCCTTGGCATAAGCCGCCGCCATCTTGCGGGCCATGTCCACGTCCGACTGGCGGGGCGAGAAGATTTCCAGCGCTGGTTCGATCTGTGACGGGTGGATGGCCCACTTGCCAACGCAGCCCAGCGTCTTTGCCCGCTTGGCCTCGCGCCGGAAGCCTTCGTCATCGCGGAAATTGCCAAAGGGGCCGTCCACCGCATCGATGCCGGCGGCGCGGGCCGCCATCACCAGGCGGAAACGCGCATAGTGCCAGATGTCGCCGGGATAGTCTGACGTGCCACCGATCGAGAGGATATCAACCCCGTGGGAGGCGGAATAATCGCCCATGCCAAAGATGATCGCCTCAAGCCGGGGGCAGGAGCGCGCGATCTCGTCGACGTTCTGCAGGCCTTCCACTTCCTCGATCAGCACTTCAAGGCCGATGCGCTTTTTCAGCTTCAGCTTCTTTTCCAACTGGGCCAGCAGCGTGTCGACAAAGAGCACGTCGGACGCACGCAGGGCCTTTGGCAGCATGATTGTATCGAGGTGGTCGGCAGCACCCGTCACGACTTCGATGATGTCGTCATGGCACCATTCCGTGCCCAGATCGTTGACGCGCACGCAGCGTGTCTTCCGGCCCCAGTCGAGTGTCTTCAGGGCCTGCACGATCTTGCCCCGTGCTGCCGGCTTGGCGATGGGGGCAACCGCATCCTCCAGGTCCATGAAGACGTGATCGGCGGCACTGGCAGCGGCCTTCTCGATCATCTTCTCGCTTGAACCGGGCACGGCGAGTTGCGAGCGGCGAAGGCGACGGGGGCGTTGGCTCATGGGTTGGTTTCCTTCTCTGGGTCGTGTTGCTTGACGATGCCGGCCAGGCGCCAGGCGGCAATGCGGGCTGCATCAAAGCCCGCCTCGCGCAGCACTGCCTCGGTGTCCTCGCCCAGCCAGGGGGCGCGGCGGTTGATGCCTCCGGGCGTTACACTCATGCGCACCGGGACCCCGGCAAGGGCGATGGGCGCGTCATGGCCTGGATGCTGCACCGGCACCACCATCTCGCGCACGGCAAAATGCGGATCGGCGGCAATTTCGGCTGCATTCAGCACCGGTCCAAACGGCACCTTTCCGCCCAGCCGCGCCGCCAACTCGGCCTTGGTCAACTGGGCGGTGCGCGCGCCAAGGGTGTCCACCAGGGACTGGCGGTTTGCCAGCCGCAGCTTGAAATCAGCATAGCGGGGATCTGTTGCCATATGCTGCAGGTCAAGAAGATCACACAGGATCTTCCAGAAACCATCCTGGTGGCATGCAATGGCAATGGTGCCGTCTGCCGCCGGGAACAGGCCAAAGGGGCAGATCATCGGGTGGTGATTGCCATCAGGCCCTGGAACCACACCGGTGATGGAATGCTGGTAGATAATCCGCTCGCTCAGGGCCAGCACGCTGTCGGCCATGCCCACATCCACATATTGCCCAAGGCCGGTTTCACGCGCGCGCATGACGGCTGCCAGAATGCCAAAGGCGGCAAACAGGGCCGGCACCGTATCGCCCACACCGGGACCAATCTTGGTCGGATGGTCGGCATCGGGGCCTGTTACACCCATCATGCCACCCATGGCCTGGGCCACCACGTCGAAGGCGGGCCAGTCCACATAGGGGCTTTGTGCCGTGCGCGGATCACCAAAGCCACGGATAGAGGCATAGACCAGGCGGGGGTTCAGCGCCGCCAGGATTTCATAGGAAAGGCCAAGCCGCTCCATGACGCCGGCGCGGTAGTTCTCCACCACCACATCCGCCTTGGCCGCCAGGGCCAGAACAATGGCGCGCCCCTCATCCTGCTTAAGGTCAATCACTATGGAACGTTTGTTGCGATTGATGCTGCAATAATAGCCGCCAAATGTGCGACCCGTATCCTCAGGCCGAAAGGGGCCGGCGGGACGTGTCATGTCGCCGTCGGGCGACTCGATCTTGATGACGTCGGCGCCATGGTCGGCGAGGAGCTGGGTGCAGAAGGGACCTGCCAGCATCTGGGTCAGGTCAACAACCTTAAGCCCCTGCAGGGCGCCGAAGCCGGCACTCATTTGTCGGCCCAATGGCTGCGCCGCTTGATCAGGGCGCGGCGCTCGCCTTCGAACACAACCTTGTCATCCTGGTTGACCCCCCAATGGCGGAAGCGCACCTCGCCTGCATCCTCGCGATCAGAGGGTTTTACCTCCAACACTTCGGAATAGGCGTAGATGGTATCACCGTGGAACACCGGTGCCCTGAGGCGGATCTTGTCTAGGCCAAGTTCGGCAAGGGCGTTCTCGGTCGTGTCCTGGCTGGCAAGGCCCAGCGCCAGCGAGAAGTTGACGCCGCCATAGGACAGGCGCTGGCCAAAGGACGTGTCCTTCATGGCATGTTCGTTGAAATGGCCTTGGGCCGTGTTCATCACAAGGTTGGTGATCAGCACATTTTCGGTCTCGCCCACGGTCTTGCCACGGGCATGGCGCATGACCTTGCCAACAACAAAGTCCTCGAAATAGTTGCCGCGGCCGGTGAGGCTGGAGATCTTCATGGTCAGAGGCTCACGTTGGCGCTGCGCAGGCGGACAATATTGGTGCGGCGGTAGTCGATTACCCGCTCATCCCGCTGGTTGAAACCCTCGGTGTGCCAGGTGACAAGACCCACGCCAGGGCGCGAGGCGGATTCCCGCTTGTCCATGGTCAGGCTGCGTGCGGTCAGGGTATCGCCCGGATAGACCGGCAGGTGATAGGTCAGTTCATCGACACCGACAAAGGGCCCACCCATTTCGCTCAGATCCTCAACCGTCAGACCAAAGACGGTGTTGAAGACGAGCAAGGGGTTTACCTGCACATCGGGGTGGCCATGGGCCAGTGCATATTCGCGGTTGAAGTAGAGGGGATTGTAATTGAGCGTGAGGGTGGTGAAGAGGGAATTGTCGCCGTGGTTGATGGTGCGGCCCCAGTGGTGGGTGAACACCTGCCCCACCTCGAAATCCTCATAGAGCCGGCCCTTGGGCACCAGTTCGGCCCGGGCCATGAAATCCTCGGCCATCACGTTCTCCCCTGCGGTGCGATCTCGTGGCCGCACCGCTTTATCTTTCGCAGATTGTTCGGCCCAGTCAGCGTTGCACGCAAGAGACAAAGAGAGCGGGCTGGGCACATAACACGGATGTGATGCCCTACTTCTTGCCCAACAGCTCCTTGCGGCTGCCCAGCGCCATGGTGTTCAGGCGGCCGCCACCGTCGATATCGACCTCGGCGCCATTGATGAACCCGGCCTCCTCCGAGCACAGGAAGGCGATCAGATGGCCAACCTCAGACGGGGTGCCAACGCGCCGCGTGGGTGTGGCGCCGGCAAAGGCATCGCGGATCTCGGCCGGCATGGCCATCACCACCTCTGTCCCGATGAGGCCGGGCAGCACGGCATTGCAGGTGACGCCCTTGCGTCCGTACTCAAGGCAGACATTGTGCGTCAGCCCCAGCAGGCCGGTCTTGGTGGCCGCATAGCCAACCTGATTGTAAAGACCACCGCGTGCGGCACCGGAGGAAATGTTGACGATGCGGCCATAGCCGCGCTCCGCCATGCCATCCACCACGGCGCGGATCATGTTGAACGGCCCCGTCAGGTTGACGCCGATCTCCCGCTGCCAGGCATCCATCCCCATGCGGGCCAGGGGGGCGATGTTGTTGGTGATGCCCGCGTTGTTGATCAGGCAATCAATGGGGCCAAGGGCCTCCACCAGTGCTGCGACACCCGCCACGACCGAGGCGGCATCACTGACATCGCCAAGGGCATAAGCCGCCTCGGCACCCGCCGCCCGCACCGCGTCGGCGGTGGCAGCAACACTGGCCTCCTTGTCAAAGAGGGCAACACGCGCGCCCTTGGCGGCCATGACCAGAGCGGTAGCCCGGCCGATGCCGCGTGCGGCACCGGAGATGAGGACCGTTCGTCCTGTGAGTGACATCATCTGTCTCCTGTCGGTTCAGAGAAAACTCAGGCGCCGCGCCCTCAGGCCTGGCGAATAATGGCCTCGGCACGCTGGAACAGGCCGATGGTGGAGGCGTGCAGCCGGTCCCCCATCTCCTTGGTTGCCTTGCCGGCAAAGGCACGGGCATGGGTCCCTTCCAGGATGATGCCAAGCTTGTAGCAGGCGAGCACGGCGTACCACTGGATGGCAGAGAGGTCGCGCGTGGTGCCCTCGGCATAGCGCGCCACCAATTCGGCCTCCACGGGGAAGCCGTCCCAGGGGGTTACGCCCACGTCACCGGGCTTTGCCCCGTCCGGCCCTGGCCAGGTGGCAAGCACCCAGCCCAGGTCCAGCAGGGGATCGCCGATGGTGGACAGTTCCCAGTCGACAATGGCCGCAAGTTTGGGACCATCAGGCGGGAACAGCACATTCGACAGATGATAGTCGCCATGAATGATACCGGGCCGAAAGCTCTTGGGGCGGTTGTCATCCAGCCAGCGCGCCACCCGCTCTACCCCGGGGATTTCCGCAGGACCGGGCCAGCCCTCATATTCCACATAGCCTTCCAGCTGGCCGCGCCAGCGTGCCACCTGGCGTTCCAGATAGCCCTCTGCCTTGCCGAAGTCGGCCAGGCCCACGGCCACATGATCCACCCGGCCAAGCGCCGCGATACCATCCACCAGCGACAGACCCATCTGATGGCGGATTGCAGCGCTGCCCGCGTGCAGGGCCGGCAGGCCGACCGTGGCGTTAAATCCGTCGATGGGCTCCATCAGATAAAACGCAGAGCCCAGCACATCCTCCGCCCCGCAGGCCGCGATCAGGCCGGGGTGCGGCACGTCCGAACCCCTTAGGGCGCCCAGCACGCGGGCTTCCCGCCGCATGGTCTCCGACCCGTTCATGCGCGGGTGGCGGGGTGCACGGCGCAGCACGAACAGGCGGTCGCCCCGGCGAAAGCGCAGCAGCACATTCTGGGTGCCACCGACCAGGGCGGTGGCCTCGGTGATCGGCCCTGCTTCCAGGCCCTCGCCATCCATCCAGGCGGAAAGGCGGTCGAGATCGACCAGATCGCGCCAGGTCTCCCCACTCATGAGGCGCCCCCATCAATTGTAAGCACAGCCCCGGTGGTATAGCTGGCGCCAGGGCCTGCGAGATAAAGGGCGGCGCCCACCACCTCTTCCGCCTCGCCGGCGCGGCCAAGGGCGACGTCCTTCTTGGCGGCTTCCTTCCAGGCCTCGTTGTACCAGCCCCGGCTGACGTCGGTACGGAAGGGGCCACACATGATGCAGTTGACCCGCACGGCCGGCCCAAACTCCTTTGAGAAGGCAACCGTCAGGGCATTGAGGCCCGCCTTGGCAGCGGCATAGGGCGCAACCCAGGGCGTGGGGCGAATGGCAGCGATGGACGAGACATTGATCACGGCGCCCCCGCCATGGGCCGCCATGTGGGTGCCCAGCCGTGCCGTCAGGCGGAACGGCCCCTTAAGATTTACTCCCAGCACCTTGTCGTAAAGCTCTTCGCTGGTATCGAGAGAGGACGGCGCCACGGGCGACATGCCGGCATTGTTGATCAGCACGTCGACCCGGCCCCAGCGCGCCAGCACCTCGTCCGCCAGACGGTCGCAATCGGCCCAATTGGCGACATGGCAGGCATGGGCCGAGCCCCGGGCGCCCAGGGCCACGATCTCGGCCACGGTCTCCTCACAGGCGGCAAGCTTGCGACTGGCCACGGCGACAATGGCACCAGCCCTTGCAAACCCGAGAGCCATTGCATGACCAAGGCCGCGACTGCCCCCGGTGATCAGCACAACCTTGCCGGCAAAATCCTGGCTCATGCTCGTCCCTCCCTGTTTTGCTTTGTCACTAATCTCGCACCGCCAAGGGGCGGCTGACAACGCCAGCCGGCGCCGCCGCCGATTCAGGTCTGGCGCGACGGCCTGTTTTAAGGTCACCATGCGCCTGAAAGGGGCGAGAGGCCCCGCGCCGGCCAATGACCCGCACAGAACAATGGCCGGCAAACCGGGAGGAAAGACCATGAACACCGCAAGCAAGGTGCGCTTTGTGCAATGGCAGTTGGGCGACGTCCGCATCACCAAAGTCGTCGAGGGCGCGGAAATGGTGGCGCCGCCCCAGTTCGCTTTCCCCGTGAACCAGGACACGGTCCAGACCCTGCCCTGGCTGGTGCCCGATTTCGCCACGCCCGAGGGCCTGCTGAAGATGTCGATCCACGCCTTCGTGATCGAGACCCAGGGCAAGCGCATCGTGGTGGATACCTGTGTCGGCAACGACAAGGACCGCTCCGAGGCCATGTGGAACCATCTGAACGGCCCCTTTCTGAGCGACATGGCCGAGGCGGGCTTCCCGGTGGAGACCATCGACTATGTGCTGTGCACCCACCTGCACGTCGACCATGTGGGCTGGAACACCCGGCTGGTTGATGGCAAATGGGTCCCCACCTTCACCAAGGCGCGTTATCTGTTCGCCGAAAAGGAATGGGCGCACTGGTCGCAGCAGGAGCCTGAGCACTGGGGCGATGTAATGGGCGACAGCGTGCGCCCGGTGGTTGATGCGGGTCTGGCGGATCTTGTTTCAGAAACCCACAAGATTACCGACGAAGTCTGGCTGGAGCCGACACCCGGCCACACCCCCGGCCATGTCAGCGTGCGGATTTCCTCCAAGGGCCATGATGCCATCATCACCGGCGACATGATGCATCACCCCATGCAGATCGGCATTCCCGAGCTGTCGAGCAATTTCTGCACCGATGCCGAGGCGGCACGGGTAACCCGCAAGGCCTTCATCGACCGCTATACCGACAAGCCGGTACTGGTGCTGGGCACGCATTTCGCAGGCCCCACCGGTGGCCACATCACCCGTGATGGCGCCACTTTCCGCTTCACCGGCAAATAGCCTCAAGCGCCAGGCCAACCGACAGCACCCGCCTGTCGGTGCCTGGCGCACCCGATACCATCAGCCCGACCGGCGCCGCGCCTGGCGGGCTGATGGGCAGGGTCAGGGCGCAACCGTCCAGCACATTGACCGGTGCCGTATTGCGCAGCATGCGGATATTGGCGCGCATATAGGCCTCGTCATCACCCAGCAGCGGCGCAATCGCAGGCGGCAGGCATGGCAGGGTTGGCGCCAGCCAGCCATCGACCCCGTCGAGCGCCGCAGCGCCTGCCTCAACCAGCCCGGCCCGCATGGCCACAAGATCCAGATAATCCGCCGCCGTAACCGCCGCGCCGCCTTCAATGCGGCGGGCCACGCGGGGGTCATAGTCGGCGCGGCGCTCCTTCAGCAGCGTGCGATGCCAGCGCCAGGCCTCAGGCGGGGAAAGGCCGCCGCCAGAGGCGAGCAGGTCGCGCGCCCCCGCCAGTACTGGCATGTCGATTTCCACCAGACTGATGCCAGCGGCAGAAAGCCTTGTGAGGGCCGCTTCAAAGGCCAGCGCCACCTCACTGTCGAGGTCGTCCAGCAGATGGCTGCAGCGTGGCACGGCCAGGCGAATGTGCCCAGGCTGGGCCGCTTCCGGCATCCGCGGCGCATCACCGGCCAGAATGGCATCCAGCAGCGCGCAACAGGCCACAGACCGCCCCAGCGGCCCCGTTGAATCAAGGCTGGGCGACAGTGGCAGGGTGCCCGCCAGGGGCACGCGATACTGGCTTGGCTTGAAGCCCACCACCCCATTGGCCGCCGCCGGGATGCGCACCGACCCACCCGTATCAGTGCCCACGGCGCCCAGGCCCATGCCCTCGGCCACGGCAACGCCCGCCCCTGAGGATGAGCCCCCGGGCACCCGCCCCGTGCCGCCATCGGCATCGCGGTCCCAGACATTGCGCGGCGTGCCCCAATGGGGGTTGAGGCCAAGGCCGGAATAGGCAAATTCCGTCATGTTCGTGCGACCCAGGATCACCGCGCCCGCCGCCCGCAGCCGCGCCACCGCCGGCGCATCCTGATTGGCAAGGGGGCCACCCCGGAGAACCCGGGAACCCGCCGTCGTGGTCTCCCCCGCAATGTCGAACAGGTCTTTTACGGATAACGGCACCCCGGCCAAAGGCGACGGCACCCAGCCCGCTGCCCGCATCCGGTCCGAATGATCCGCGTCGGCCAGCGCCCGGGCGGCATCAACCCGGATGAAGACCCGCGATCCCTCGCCCGCCGGGTCAGCGATCCGGGCCAGCGCCGCCTCGGTCAGCCCCCGGCTGCTAAGCCTGCCCCCGGCAAGAGCATGGGCGGCCTCGGCAATGGTCTGGGTCATGGTGGCGTCCTCCACAATTCCTCAGCCAGTCTGCGTGGCCCGTGTAGTCTCTTCAAGCGGTCAGCTTGACATGGCGGGCCGAGGCGCCATGATTGCATCATGACAGATTACACAAACGTGCTGGGCCAGCCCGTGGGCCATCCCCTGCCCGACTGGCGGCCGCGCCCGCAGCCACCCCGCACGGTAATGGCCGGGCGCTTCTGCCGGCTGGAACCGCTCGACCCTGATCGCCATGCAGATGATCTGTTTACCGCCAATTCAACTACCACCGATGCAAGGTCGTGGACCTATCTGCCCTATGGCCCGTTCGAGAGCCGCGCTGCCTATAGTGCCTGGATGCTGGCAAGTGGCCTTGGCCAGGATCCGCTGTTTCACGCCATCATTGATGCGCAGACACAGCGGGCGACCGGCGTTGCAAGTTATCTGCGCATCAGCCCGGCAGATGGAGTGATCGAGGTTGGGCACATCAACTATTCACCCCTCCTCCAGCGAACGGCAGCGGCGACAGAGGCGATGTATCTGATGATGGCGCGGGTGTTTGATGAGATGGGCTACCGCCGTTATGAGTGGAAGTGCGATACCCTGAATGCCCCGTCGCGGGCCGCCGCGCGCCGCCTTGGCTTTCGCTTCGAGGGCATCTTCCGCAATGCCACCGTCTACAAGGGGCGCAACCGCGACACGGCCTGGTTCGCCATGACGGATGCCGATTGGCCCCGGATCAAGGCCGCCTTCGCGGCTTGGCTGGCACCCGGCAACTTCGATGAAGCAGGGCGCCAGCGCACGGCCCTGGCAACGCCCGGACAGTAAGCAAGGCCGCTGGGGCGCTTGCCTGCTGTCCGGCGATCAGCCGTCAGTGCGTGTGATCAAAGATCAGGTGTTCGCGGGTCAGGAAGCAGCGCGAATTGCCCATTTCCACAAACCGCCGCTCGTCCTCGGCAAGAGCCGCGCCGGCCTTGCGGCCGGCCTCGGTCTCGCCGCTGCGGCCAAGGTCGTCGAGGCTGTCGATCCAGACCTCAGTAATGCCATCGAGTGCTGGCGCCATGGTCACGCCCTCGCGGACGGCAGGGTCAGCACCGCCAGGTGTGGTGTGGCTCTGGATGTACTTTTTCATCAGGAGCGGCTCGGCAAAGCTCGCCACCAGGGGCCCGTGGTCGTGCAGCCAGGTCTTGTGGCAGGCGGCCCGGGTCAGGTCGTTGCGGGCGCTGAGGAGATAGGTGACCTTCACCGCATCCGGTCCCGGCCCCTTGCCAGCTGTATGGTCGAAGATAACGTTTTCGTGGGTCATGAAGACCTGCGAGTGCGCGAAATCGATGAACTTGGCCTCGTCCTCGGCCAGGATCCGGTCGGCGGCGGCCCCTTCGGGCGTGGCATAGGCTGCGTTGAAGTCTTCCAGGCTGTCCCACCACACCTCGGTGATGCCGTCTACCGGGGGCAGCATGCCGCGCACCGCCCGCATGCCCTCGTTGGCCGGGTGGTCGAGCAGATGGCTTTGCACATATTTGCGGGCGCGGATGGCCTTGGCCACGCTCGCCACCTTGGGGCCGTGGGTGTTCAACCAATAGTCGTGGAATTTTTCCGACGACATGTCGGCGCGCCGCGTGATGACATAGACAAGCTTGATCATCTGTCTTCCTCCCTGAAGGGTGCGGTGGGCCGCACCTCGCTGCGGCCAAGCCTAAGCGCTCCAGCACGGCGCGCCAAGATGCGTCCGTCGGGCCGGGCGGTTTACCTGAGGTCCGCCTTTGGGCCATGATCAGTTCAGAGGGGAAACGCAATCGGATGACCGACAGGGGCCGCACATGCTGTGGCTTCGGGGTCCCGCCAGGGGATCAGGCCCAAAAGCCTGTCCGTATTGCTTTCCCGCGTCTTGCCGTGGACTTGGGCCGGGAACCTGGCCCACCAGGGACCTGAGGAGCATCTGACATGGGCGTGATCGACTCCCGCATTGATACGGGGTCCGAGACTTTCCGGCGCAACCGTGCCGACCATCTGGCCCTGATCGAGGGCTTCCGCGCCCTTGAGGCCAAGGTGCACGCAACCTCCAACCGCGCCCGCGACAAGTTCGAGGCGCGCGGCCAGCTGGTGCCGCGCGACCGCCTGGCGCTGCTGCTCGACCGGGGTGCGCCCTGGCTGGAGCTCTCCACCCTGTGCGGCTATCGCATGCACGATGACGATGGCGACAAGAACATTGCGGGTGGCGGCAACATCGCCGGCATCGGCTTTGTCTCTGGCGTGCGCTGCGTCATGTATATCAATGATGCCGGCATCCGCGGCGGCGCCATGACGCCCATGGGCGTGGAAAAGTGCCTGCGCGCCCAGGACATCGCGATCCAGAACCGCATGCCCTATGTGCAGCTGATCGAAAGCGCCGGCGCCAACCTCTTCCGTCAGGCCGAACTCTTTGTGCGCGGCGGCAAGACCTTTGCCAATCTGGCCCGCCTCTCGGCCATGGGCCTGCCGACGATTTCGGTGGTCAATGGCTCGTCCACCGCTGGCGGCGCTTATCAGACCGGGCTTTCCGACTATGTGATCGTGGTGCGTGGCCGCAGCCGCGTCTTCCTGGCTGGCCCACCCTTGCTCAAGGCCGCCACCGGCGAGGTTGCGACCGAGGAAGAACTGGGCGGCGCGGAAATGCACTACCAGATCTCCGGCACGGGCGAGTACATGGCCGAGAACGACGCAGACGGCATCCGCATCGCCCGCGACATCATGGGCCGCCTTTCGCTGAACGATGGCCTGCGGCCGCGCCCCACCAAGTCCTTCAGCGCACCGCGCCATGATGCCGAGGAAATCCTGGGCATCGTCCCCATCGACTATCGCCAGCCCTATGACGTGCACGAAGTCATCGCCCGGCTGGTGGATGGCTCCGACTTCCTTGATTTCAAGCCAGCCTATGGCCCCCATACGGTGGTGGGCCATGCCACGGTCATGGGCCAGGCCGTGGGGATTCTGGGCAACAATGGCCCGATTGACGCCGATGGTGCGGCCAAGGCGGCCCAGTTCATCCAGGCCTGTTCGCAGTCTGGTGTGCCACTGGTCTTCCTGCAAAACACAACCGGTTACATGGTGGGTCGCGAGTCCGAGGAAAGCGGCATCGTCAAGCACGGCTCCAAGATGATCCAGGCCGTGGTGAATGCCACGGTGCCGCGCGTGACCCTGCACATTGGCGCATCCTTTGGTGCGGGCAACTATGGCATGAGCGGGCGTGGCTTTGATCCGCGCTTCATCTTTGCCTGGCCCAACAACCAGATCTCCGTCATGGGTGGCGAACAGGCTGCCAAGACCATGACCATCATCGCCGAGGAAGGCTCGCGCCGCCGGGGCGAGGAACCCGATCGCGCCGCCCTCGACGCCATGTCCAAGCGCGTCATCGATGCCTATGACGCCGAGGGCAAGGCCCTCTATGCAACAGCCCGCCTGTGGGACGATGGCCTGATCGACCCGCGCGACAGCCGCCGCGTACTGGCCTTCTGCCTCGCCACGGCCCGCGATGGCGACCACCGCGAGATGCATCCGATCACCTTTGGCGTAGGCCGGATGTAGGAGCCCAGCATGTTGCAGATGACCAGCGAACACGAAGAACTGCGTCGCACCATCCTCAAGTTCATTGCGGACGAGATCAATCCGCATGTGGACGAATGGGAAAAGGCGGAAATCTTTCCGGCCCACGAAGTGTTCCGCAAAATGGGCGACCTTGGCCTGCTTGGCATCACCAAGCCTGTAGCCTATGGCGGCATGGGCCTCGACTATTCCTATGGCGCCGTTCTGAACGAGACGACCAGCCACATCAATTGTGGTGGTGTGCCCATGGCGATTGGGGTGCAGACCGACATGGCGACGCCAGCGCTCGCCCGCTTTGGCTCGCCCGAACTGTGCAATGAATTCCTCGCCCCCTCGATCACGGGCGAGTTCGTGGCCTGCATCGGCGTGTCGGAGCCGGGTGCCGGATCGGACGTTGCCTCCATCCGCACCCGCGCCGTGCGGGATGGCGATGATTACGTCATCAACGGCTCCAAGATGTGGATCACCAACGGCACCCAGGCCGACTGGATGTGCATGCTGGCGAACACGGGCGATGGCCCGGTGCATCGCAACAAGTCGCTGATCTGTGTGCCCCTCAAGGAAGGCGGCAAGCGCGCCAAGGGTGTGAGCGTTACCCGCAAGCTCAAGAAGATGGGCATGCATTCGTCGGACACGGCGGAACTGCATTTCGACAATGTGCGGGTGCCCGTGCGCAACCTCATCGGTGAGGAAGGCAAGGGCTTTACCTATCAGATGATGCAGTTCCAGGAAGAGCGGCTTTATGCGGCCCTTGGCGGCATCGTCTCGTGCGAACTCACTATTGCCGAGACCATCGATTACACCCGCCAGCGCAAGGCCTTTGGGAAATCCATTCTCGACAATCAGGTGGTGCACTTCCGCATGGCAGAGCTTTCCACCGAAGTGGAGGCGCTGCGGGCGCTGACCTGGAAGGCGGTGGAGATCCATGTGGACGGCGGCGACTGCACCAAGCTTGCCTCCATGGCCAAGCTGAAGGCCTGCCGCCTATCGCGTGAGGTGAACGATGCCTGCCTGCAGTATTGGGGCGGCATGGGCTTCATGGACGAGACGCCGGTATCGCGCCGCTATCGCGATGGCCGCCTTGGCTCCATCGGTGGCGGCGCCGACGAGGTGATGCTGGGCATCATCTCCAAGTACATGGGCACCCTGCCGGGAAAGGGCTGAGATGGCGAACCTACCCAGCGTCAGCACGCTGCTGCTTAGCCTTGAGGGCTCAACCCTCAGGGTAACGATCAACCGGCCGGAAACGCGCAATGCCATGACCGACGAGGTGGTGGCCGATCTGCATGCTGTCTGCGGTTTTGCAGAGCATGAGGCCGGCCTGCGCACCCTGGTGCTGCGCGGCGCCGATGGCACCTTCTGCGCGGGCGGCGACATCAAGGGATTTCGCCGCAGCTTCGAGACGCCCCTGCCGGAAAAAGGGCCGGACCCGATCGCCGAGTTCAACCGCTCTTTCGGGAACTTCCTGGTGCGCTTCAATGCCCTGCCCCAGACGGTGGTGGGTGTCATCGAAGGCGCGGCCTTTGGTGGTGGTCTTGGCCTTGTCTGTGTCACCGACATTGCCATTGCCCGCACCGACACGCGCTTTGCCCTGTCGGAAACCGGCCTTGGCATTCCACCCGCCCAGATCGCGCCCTTTGTGGTGCAGCGGGTGGGGCTGACCACGGCCCGGCGCATTGCCCTGTCGGGCGCCCGTTTCAAGGGCGATGCGGCGCTGGAGATGGGCCTTGTGCATTACGCCTGCGCCGATGAAGCCAGCCTTGAGGCAACCCTCGACCGCGTGCTGGGCGATATCGATCGCTGCGCGCCCGGCGCCAATGCTGCCACCAAGCGCATCCTGCTGGACGTGGGCACACGCCATGTCAGCCAGGTTCTTGATGATGCCTCCCTTGCCTTTGCCCGCGCCCTGCGCGGACCTGAGGGGCAGGAGGGGGTGAGTGCTTTCCTTGAAAAACGTTCGGCAAAATGGGTAGAGCGGACATGACGCAATCTCGCTTCACGAGCGTGCTCGTTGCCAACCGGGGCGAAATCGCCTGCCGGGTGATCAAGGGTGCGCAGGCCAAGGGCTATCGCACCGTCGCCGTCTTTTCGGAGGCTGATGCAGGGGCGCGTCACACGCGCATGGCCGATGTGGCGGTGCCCATCGGGCCGGCGCCGGTTGCCCAGTCCTACCTCTCCATCCCCAACATCATCGCCGCCGCCAAGCAGGCAGGTGCTGGGGCCATTCACCCGGGCTATGGTTTCCTGTCGGAAAACGCGGCCTTTGCCGACGCCTGCGCTGCCGCTGGCCTCGTCTTCATCGGCCCGCCCGCCGAGGCGATCCGGGCCATGGGCAACAAGGGCGCGGCCAAGCGCCTGATGATCGAGGCCGGCGTCCCCTGCGTGCCCGGCTATCAGGGTGCGGCACAGGACGATGCAACGCTGCTGGCTGAAGCGACGCGCATCGGCTATCCGGTGATGGTCAAGGCGGCCGCCGGTGGTGGTGGGCGCGGCATGCGTCTGGTGCATTCGGCCGACGCCATGGTGGCAGCCGCCGCCAGTGCCAAGTCCGAGGCGCTGGGCGCCTTTGGTTCTGACGAGCTGATCCTTGAGAAGGCCGTGATCGAGCCGCGCCATGTCGAGATCCAGGTGATGGCCGATGCCCATGGCCATGTGATCCATCTGGGGGAGCGCGACTGTTCCGTGCAGCGCCGCCACCAGAAGGTCCTGGAAGAGGCCCCCTGCCCGGTGATGACCCCTGCCCTGCGCGCCGCCATGGGCGATGCCGCGGTGAAGGCGGCCAAGCGCATCGGCTATGTGGGCGCCGGCACGGTGGAGTTCCTGCTGGACGCCAATGGCAGCTTCTATTTCCTTGAGATGAACACCCGGCTGCAGGTGGAGCATCCCGTAACGGAATGCATTACAGGCCTTGATCTTGTGGCCATGCAGCTGGATGTGGCAGCGGGCCTGCCCCTTGCCATCACCCAGGACGACGTGCGCCTGACCGGCCATGCCATAGAGGCCCGGCTTTATGCCGAAAGCCCCGAGGCCGGCTTCCTGCCGGAAACCGGCCATGTTCTGGCCTGGCACCCGGCTGAGGGTGACGGCGTGCGCGTGGACCATGGCATGCGCGATGGTGGCGAGATCAGCCCCTTCTACGACCCGATGGTGGCCAAGGTCATCGCCTGGGGTGCCGACCGCGACGAGGCCCGCCGCCGCCTGATCGGTGCGCTGGAGCGCACCACGGTGCTGGGCCTTGTCACCAACAAGGGCTTCCTTGTCTCCATGCTGGGGCATGACGAGTTTGCCGCCGGCAATGCCACCACCGCCTTTATCGAGCGCAACTTCCCCAACCCGGCAGACCTGGCCCCGGCAGACCGCACCTTTGCCCGCGCGCTGGCCGCAGCCCTGCTGGTGGATACGGCCCCCAAGGCCGGCGCAGACGAACTGGCCGGCTGGTGGTCGGTTGGTGAAGCCGAATCCCCCGTGCGTCTGGCCGAGGGAGAGACTGTCACCGCCCTGAAGGTGGGTGCACGTGGCCGCACCTATAGCGTCAGCGGCGCCGAGACGAGCTTTGTCATCAGCATTCATGGCATCGAGGGTGACCGGGTGCGCTATGCCTGCGAGGGCATGGATGGGACTGCACGCTTTGCCATCGCGGATGACCATGTCTTCCTCGACACGGGTGCCGCCACCCACAAGTTCCACGACGTCACCTATGCCCCGGCGGCCACCGCCGATGCAGGCGCCGACGGCCTTGTGCGGGCGCCGATGAACGGGCGCGTCGTGGCGGTGCGGGTGGAGGCTGGCGCCACGGTTGCACGCGGCGAAGTGCTGGCGGTGCTGGAAGCCATGAAGATGGAGCATCAGCTGACGGCGCCAGTGGACGGCATCGTCGTCTCCGTCGCGGCGCGCGCGGGCGACCAGGTGGCCACACGCCAGATCCTGGTCACCATCGAGGCCATCGCGGCATCCTAGGACAGAGGGACCAGGCCATGACGAAGACCATCCGGATCGGCGGCGCCTCAGGCTTCTGGGGCGACAGCACGATTGCCACGCCGCAGCTGCTGGAAGGCGGGCGGCTGGACTATCTGGTGTTTGACTATCTGGCCGAAATCACCATGTCGATCCTGGCGCGTGCCCGGGCGGGTGACCCCAGCCTTGGCTATGCCACGGACTTCGTTACCGTCACCATGAAGCAGCACCTGGGCCAGATTGCCCGCCAGGGGGTGAAGGTGATCTCCAACGCAGGCGGCGTGAATCCGCTGGCCTGCGCCCGTGCCCTGGAAGCCCTGATCGCCCAGCAGGGCCTGTCCCTGAAGGTGGCGGTTGTAACCGGTGACGATCTGCTGGAACGCGTGCCCGAGATCGAGGGGCGCGGCATTACCGAGATGTTTTCCGGCACCGGCTTCCCCAAGGGCCTGCTGAGTGCCAATGCCTATCTGGGCGGCTTCCCCATTGCCAAGGCCCTGGACGAGGGCGCGGATATCGTCATCACCGGCCGGGGTGTGGACAGCGCCGTGACCCTTGGCGCCTGCATCCACGCCTTTGGCTGGACGGATGACGCCCTCGACCGTCTGGCGGGTGCCAGTCTGGCTGGCCACATCATCGAATGCGGCGCCCAGGCCACGGGCGGCACCTTTACCGACTGGCACATGGTGGAGGGCTGGGCCAACATCGGCTATCCCATCGCCGAAGTCTCCGAGGACGGAAGTTTTACCGTCTCCAAGGCACCCGGCACTGGCGGCGTGGTGCTGCCCGCGACCGTGGGCGAACAGATGCTCTACGAGATTGGCGACCCACAGGCCTATGTGCTGCCCGATGTGGTGTGCGACTTCTCGCAGGTGAAAATCACCCAGGCCGGCCCCGACCTTGTCAGCGTCAGCAATGCCAGAGGCAGCGCGCCGACCGATACCTACAAGGTCTCGGCCACCTATCAGGATGGCCACCGCCTGGGCCTGTACCTCACCATCGGCGGCATTGATGCCGACCTGAAGGCCGAGAAGATGGCTTCCGAGGTGCTGAAGCGCTGCCGCGAGATGCTGCGCGCCCGCAACCAGCCGGATTTCACCGAAACCAGCGTCGAGGTGCTGGGCGCCGAGGCCAGTTATGGCCCCAACCGCCGGGTGCAGCGCCCGCGCGAAGTGGTGCTGAAGATCGCCGCCAAGCATGAAGACCCCAAGGCGCTCGCCAGCCTGCTGCGCGAGGCAACGTCCACCGGCACCAGCATGTCACCGGGCACCACCGGCATGGGCGGCAACCGGCCCAAGCCCATGCCCATCGTGCGCCTGTTCTCGTTCCTGTTCCCCAAGGCGGATCTGGTGCAGCGCGTGCACATTGGCGATGCCACCTGGGAGGTACCGGCCCGTATCGGCAAGCCGCTGGACCGTGCCAGCCTTGCCCGCCCCGCTGTGGCGGATGCCAAGGGAAGTGAACCGTCAGTCAACGTACCTTTGGTGGCGCTGGCCTGGGGGCGCAGTGGCGACAAGGGCAATCATGCCAATGTGGGCCTGATGGCGCGCAAGGCGGAATACCTGCCCCATATCCGCGCCGCCGTAACGGCCGAGGCCGTGGCGCATCACTATCGCCACATCCTGGAAGGCAAGGTCGAGCGCTTTGACCTGCCGGGCATCCATGGCCTGAATTTCCTGCTGCAGGATGTGCTGGGGGGTGGTGGCACCGCCAGCCTGCGCAATGATCCGCAGGGCAAGGCCTATGCCCAGATGCTGCTGGACTTCCCCGTGCCCGTGCCAAAGGCGCTGGCCGAGCGCGACGGCCTCAACGCCGCCGCCTGAGCACCCAAGCCCGGGGCCGCCGCACGGCCGCCCCGGGAAAGAGGTGATCAATAACCGCGCAGGCGCGCGATACGATCCGTATGGAAATTGGCGTCGCCAAAGATTTCCTGGGTCACCCGGATCTTCTTCATGAAGATGCCGAAGTCGAGATCATCCGTCATGCCCATGCCGCCGTGCATCTGCACGCCTTCCTGGCTGGCCAGGCGCGCGATTTCGCCCGTCTTGGCCTTGGCAAGGGCAACATAGGGGCCTGCCGCATCGGGCTTCTCGTCCAGCATCTGCAGTGCCTTCAGGCTGGTGGCCCGGGCGATTTCCATCTCGGTATAAAGATGGGCCAGACGGTGCTGGAGGCCCTGGAACTCGCCAATCAGCTTGCCGAACTGCTTGCGCTCGCGGACATAGGCGACGGTGCGCTCAAACACCTCGCCACCGGCCCCCACCAGCTCAGCCGCCGCACCGGCACGCCCGGCGTTCAGGCCCGCCTCAAGGGCTGCCCAGCCGCCATCGACCTCACCGATCACGGCGCCGCCATCAACCTCGACACCCTCGAAGGTGAAGCGGGCGGCATTGCGGTTGTCGACCATAATGGTCTGCTCGGCCGTAACACCCTTGGCCTTGGCATCCACCAGGAACAGGGTGATCCCAGAGATCTCGCCCGGCGCGCCGGCCGTGCGGGCCGCCACGATCAGCGTATCCGCTGCCGCACCGTCCAGCACAAAGCCCTTGCGGCCATCAAGGCGGAAGCCATTGCCGGCCCGCTTGGCCGACAGGGCAATGCCCTCAGGCTTGTGCTTGGCGCCTTCGTCAACGGCAAGGGCGACAATGCGCTCCCCCTTGGCGATGCCCGGCAGCAGGGCTGTCTTCTGGGCCTCGCTGGCAAAGCGCGCCAGCACGGTGACCGCCACCAGCGCCGTCGAGAGCATGGGCGAGGGTGTCAGCGTGCGGCCGGCTTCCTCCAGAATTATGCCCGCCTCGACATAGCCAAGGCCAACGCCACCAAAAGCTTCCGGCACCAGCACGCCGGCAAAGCCCATCTCGGCCATGGTCTTCCAGAGGTCGCGCGAAAAGCAGAGCGGATCGCGGCTGTCACGGATCTTGCGGAAATGGGCAATCGGCGCGTGCTCCGCGAGGAAGCCGCGCGCCGAATCGCGCATCATTTCTTGTTCGTCTGTAAGGACGAGGGGCATGGTACCTCCCGGGTATCTGTCTGTCCTCAGGCCCCGGGCAGGGCGAGGATGCGCTTGGCGATGATATTGAGCTGCACCTCATTGGTGCCGCCCTCGATGGAATTGGCCTTGGTGCGCAGCCAGTCGCGGGCCGTCTTGCCCTCCTTCGACCGCTTGCCTTCCCACTCAAGGGCGTCAGACCCCATGGAATCCATGACGAGTTCCAGGGCCCGCTTGTTCACTTCGGCGCCATAGTATTTCAGCACCGAGGAATAGGCGCCCAGTCCCTGGCCGGCCTTGGCCAGATCGCGGCCACGATCGACCGCCAGGCTGAAGGCCCAGGCGTCGAGTTCCAGCTGGGCGATCTTGGCGCGCAGCATGCCGTCTTCCAGCACGCCGCCGTCCTGCCCTGCATATTGCGCGGCAATCTGGCCAAGCGGCCGGCTGGCGAACATGCCGCCCGAGCCGCCACCGATCATGTCGCGCTCATGCGTCAGCAGGTACTTGGCAATGTCCCAGCCCTTGTCGAGCTGGCCGACGAGATTGCCCTTGGGCACCTTCACGTCCGAGAAGAACGTCTGGCAGAAGGGTGAGGCGCCAGAGATCAGGGTGATCGGCGCGGTGGTAACGCCCGCGCTTGCCATGTCGAACAGCAGGAAGGAAATGCCCTCATGCTTGGGCGCATCCTTGTTGGTGCGCACCAGACAGAAGATCCAGTCGGCCTTGTCGGCATAAGACGTCCAGATCTTCTGGCCGTTGACCAGATAATGATCACCCTTGTCCTCGGCCTTGGTCTGGAGGGAAGCCAGATCAGAACCGGCACCCGGCTCGGAATAGCCCTGGCACCAGCGGATCTCGCCACGGGCAATCTTTGGCAGATGCTCCAGCTTCTGCTCGTGGCTGCCGTATTTAAGCAGGGCCGGCCCAAGCATCCAGATGCCAAAGCTCTCCACCGGAGAGCGGCACTTGCGCTTGCCCATCTCCTCGCGAAGCACCTTGGCCTCGTCGCGGGACAGGCTGGCGCCACCATATTCCCTGGGCCATTCAGGCACAGTCCAGCCCTTGGCCGCCATGCGCTCGAGCCAGACCTTTTCCGCCTCGGAGCGGAACACCCAGTTGCGGCCGCCCCAGGTAATGGCGTCCTCGCCGTCGAACGGCACCCGCATTTCCGGCGGGCAGTTCGCGTTGAGCCACGCACCGGCTTCGGCGCGGAAAGTTTCCAGATCAGCCATGACGGCCTCCTTGCCCGATTGGGGCCTCAGAATATCTCGAACAGGCCGGCTGCACCCATGCCGCCGCCAACGCACATGGTGACAACGCCATACTTGGCGCCGCGGCGCTTGCCCTCGATCAGGACGTGGCCAGCCATGCGCGCGCCCGACATGCCATAGGGATGGCCGATGGAGATGGCGCCACCCGAGACGTTCAGGCGGTCATTGGCAATGCCCAGCTTGTCGCGGCAATAGATGACCTGACAGGCAAAGGCCTCGTTCAGTTCCCAGATGCCGATGTCGTCCACCTTCAGGCCATGGGCCGCCAGCAGCTTGGGGATGGCGAAGACGGGGCCAATGCCCATTTCGTCGGCATTGCAGCCAGCAACAGCCATGCCGCGATAGGCGCCAAGGGGGCTAAGGCCGCGCTTGGCCGCTTCCTTGGCCTCCATCAGCACCATGGCCGAGGCGCCGTCAGAGAGCTGGCTGGCATTGCCCGCCGTGATGAACTTGCCTTCCTTGATCTGCTGGCCCGACTTGAACACCGGCGTCAGCTTCTGCAGGTCGGCCAGCACCGTCTGGGGGCGGTTGCCCTCGTCGGCGGAGATCGTCACTTCCTTGGCCGAGGTCGTGCCCGTCGCCTTGTCGGTGACCTGCATGATCGTGGTCATGGGGGCGATTTCTGCATTGAAGCGGCCGGCCGCCTGGGCCTCGCCCGTGCGCTGCTGCGACTGCAGGGAATATTCGTCCTGGGCTTCGCGGCTGACGTTGTAACGGGCGGCGACGATTTCGGCCGTCTCCAGCATGCTCATATAAAGGGCGGGGGCGGTGCGGATCAGCTCCGGATCGCCAGCGCGGAACTGGTTCATGTTGGCGTTCTGGACCAGCGAGATGGAATCAAGGCCACCGCCCACGGTGATGGTCATGCCATCGTGCAGGATCTGCTTGGCCGCCGTCGCAATGCCCATCAGGCCCGAGGCGCACTGGCGATCCAGCGACATGCCGGAAACGGTGTCGGGCAGGCCAGCGCGCAGGGCGGCCTGGCGGGCCACGTTGAAGCCGGACGAGCCCTGCTGCAGGGCGGCGCCCATCACCACGTCGTCAACCTCGGCGCCATTGATGCCGGCCCGTGCCACGGCAGCGGCGATCACATGGCCGCCCAGCGCCTGGGCCTGGGTGTCGTTGAACGCGCCGCGATAGGCCTTGCCGATCGGGGTACGGGCGGTGGAGACGATGACGGCCTCACGCATGGGGTTTCTCCTCAGCAGGCCCTGGGGCCGGAATAACGGGTTTGAATGTGATCAGGGGATGCAGCCCATGGACTGTATCCCCCGACACTATGTGAGTGCGACTAAACCGGGTCCCGCTCGGGCTTTCAAGCCCTCCGGGTCGGCCCTCTCGTCAGGCTGTACGCAACTGCCCGATACGGCCGATGGTGGCCTCGGCTTCCGCCATGACACGGCGCACGATCTCGGCCGCCGGCACGATATCGTGGATGGAGCCGGTGCCCTGGCCTGCCGGCATGCACATGCGCGCCGGATCAGCCTCCTCGGGCGACCCCGCCAGGGTGGCGGTCACGCCGCTTTGGGCGCTCATGATCGCCTGCTGCGGGAAGGGGGCGATGTCCTGGGGGCGGCGCTCCCAGTCATCCACATAGGGATTGCGGATGACGCGCATGGTCTTGCCGGAATAGCAGCGGCTGATGATCGTATCCGTCTCGCCCGCCTTCACCAGGGCTTCTTTATAGAAGCGGCCGGCATTGGCCTCGGTCGAGGCGATGAAACGCGTGCCCATCCAGACACCCTGGGCGCCAAAGGCCAGCGCCACCGCAAGGCCACGGCCATCGACGATGGAACCCGCCGCAATCACCGGACACTTCACGGCATCCACCACCTGCGGGATCAGGGCCATGCCGGCGACCTTGCCGGTATGCCCGCCACCCTCGGTGCCCTGGGCGATCACGGCATCGCAGCCGGCGCGGTCGGAATTGACCGCATGGGCCACCGTGCCACACACGCTCATCACCTTCATGCCAGCCGCGTGGAAGCGGCCAATCACATTCCCCGGCACGCCAAGGCCCGATACAAAGACCGAGGCGCCACCGGCAATGATGGTGTCCACCGCCGCGTCCATCTGCTCTGGCAGGGCCGTGAGCAGGTCAACGCCAAAGGGCTTGTCCGTCAGGTCACGGACCATCTTCATCTGCTCGGCGATGGTGCGGATCGACTGTCCCGCCATGCCCAGGCAGCCAAAGCCGCCTGCATTGGATACGGCAGCGGTTACCTCAGCAAAGGCAACGCCGCCCATGCCGGCCAGCATGATCGGATAGTCGACACCAAGAAGATCACAAAGAGGGGTACGAAGGGTCATGGATATGGCTCCGCCGCCTCAGCGGCCCTTCCAGTTGGGGGCGCGCTTTTCAGCGAAGGCGCGGGGGCCTTCGATCAGGTCTTCGCTGCGGAACAGCGTGCCGACAGCGTCGTACTTGGCGGCCATGGCGGTCTCAAGGCCCGCATGCTCCAGGCCCTGCATCACCACCTCTTTCGAGGTGCGCAGGGAAACCGGGCTGCACTTTTCCATCAGGGCCGCCCACTTGCGGGCCGCGTTCAGCGCCTCGCCCGGGGCCACAACCTCGTTCACGAAGCCCAGATCCTTGCCTTCCTTGGCAGAGACCCGGCGCCCGGTGAGGATCATGCCCATGGCCTGCTTCAGGCCGATCTGGCGCGGCAGGCGATGCAGGCCGCCAGCCAGCGCCGCCAGACCCACCAGGGGCTCAGGCAGGGCAAAGAAGGCATTTTCGCTGGCGATGATCAGGTCGCAGGCCAGCGCAATCTCAAAGCCGCCGCCCATGGCCAGGCCGTTGACCGCCGCAATCACGGGCTTCCCATTGTTGAAGCGGCTGGTGAGGCCGGCAAAACCGCTGTCTGGCACGGTTACGGCATTGCCGCTGGCCTGGAACTTCAGGTCGTTGCCCGCAGAAAACGCCTTGTCGCCGGCGCCGGTGATGATGGCGACCCACAGGTCGGGATCGGCCGCGAAATCATCAAACGCCGTGGCCAGTTCGTAATTTGCCGGGGGATGAAGGGAATTCATCACATCGGGGCGATTGATCGTGACGACAAGCACATGGCCTTCGCGCGCGACGGTGCAAAATTCCGGCATCCCATCCTCCCAAGGTCAGGGCTATGTCCGCCCTGTTTTGTCTGATGGCGCAGAATGCCGATAGCCGACGGGGGGCGCAATGGCGGCCCCCCTGTCAGATGCCCTGGCCTCAGAGGCTGATGCGTCCCTCAAGATAGGTCACGCAGGTCCCGGCGATATCCACCCGGTCTCCCCGGTCGCGGCAGCGCACAAGGCCACCCCGGCGGGAAGCCTGAAAACCCGTTGTTTCGGCCCGCCCCAGGCGCTTTGCCCAATAGGGCGCCAGCGTGCAATGGGCAGAGCCGGTGACCGGGTCCTCGGGAATGCCCGCCTGGGGGGCGAAATAACGGCTGACGAAATCCGTGCTGCTGCCCGCTGCCGTCACGATCACACCCTGAGCGTCCAGCGCGGCAACGCGGGCCATGTCGGGCGCAAGCGCACGCACCGCCGCCTCGTCGGTCAGAACCGCCATGTAGTTTCCACCCGCAAACCAGGTCTGAAGCGGCTGCACGCCAAGGGCCGGGGCCAGATCAGCGGTGCTGGCAACGGGCGGCCGGGCTGGAAAATCGAGGGACAGCAGGGCATGCGCCTCGCGGGTCACCACCAGCGGGCCAGAGGCACTGGTGAAGACCATGCGCGCTTGGCCTGGCGCCAGGATGGTCGAGATCACATGGGCTGTGGCCAAAGTGGCATGGCCGCACAGATCGACCTCCAGCTCAGGCGTGAACCAGCGCAGGGCGAATTCATCTCCCTCGGGCACGAAAAAGGCCGTCTCGGCAAGATTGTTCTCTGCCGCAACGGCCTGCATCAGCCCGGGGTCGAGCCAGGAGTCCAGCGGCACGATGGCCGCCGGATTGCCTGCAAACAAGCGGTCGGCAAAGGCATCAACCTGAAAGATCCTCAGGTCCATGCCCTTGCCCCGGTTATTCTGCGGCCTGACCTATTCTGCAGCCCAGCTGGCGGTTGCCAGGGCCTGACGCTCGCTCTTCAGGCCCTCGGCAATCAGGAACGCGAGTTCCAGGGCCTGGCTGGCGTTGAGGCGCGGGTCGCAATGGGTGTGATAGCGGTCGGCCAGTTCCAGTTCGCCGATTTCCTGGGCGCCACCGATGCACTCGGTCACGTCCTGGCCTGTCATCTCGAAATGGACGCCGCCGGCATAGGTGCCCTCTGCCTGATGCACGGCAAAGAAGGCGCGCACTTCCGCCAGGATGCGATCAAAGGGCCGCGTCTTGTAGCCGTTGGACGACTTCACGGTATTGCCGTGCATGGGGTCCGACGACCAGACCACCACCCGGCCGGCACGCTGGATCGCCCGGATCAGGGGTGGCAACTTTGCCTCCACCTGGTCATGGCCCATGCGCACGATCAGGGTCAGCCGGCCCGGCTCGTTGGCGGGGTTCAGGGCTTCCGTCAGGCGGACAAGGTCGTCTGGATCCATGGACGGGCCAACCTTCATCCCGATGGGATTGCGGATGCCGCGCATGAACTCCACATGCGCCTCGTCGATCTTGCGGGTGCGGTCGCCGATCCAGAGCATGTGGGCCGAGGTGTCGTACCAGCCGCCTTGCGTCGAATCCTCGCGGGTCATGGCCTGCTCATAGCCAAGCAGCAGGGCCTCGTGGCTGGTGTAAAAATCGGTCTGGCGCAGGGACGGCGTCGTGTTGGGGTTGACGCCGCACGCCTCCATAAAGGCCAGCGCCTCGGTGATGCGGTCGGCCAGCGCGCCATAACGCTCGCCCTGGGGGGAGTTGGCAATATAGCCAAGGTTCCAGCGGTGCACCGCATGCAGGTCGGCATAGCCGCCCTGGGCAAAGGCACGCAGCAGGTTCAGGGTCGAGGCCGACTGCAAATAGGCCTGCAGCAGGCGATTGGGGTCCGGGCGGCGGGCCTCGGCCGTGAACTCCATGCCGTTGATATTGTCGCCGCGATAGGAGGGCAGTTCGACGCCATCGATCTCTTCCATGGGGGCCGAACGCGGCTTGGCAAACTGGCCCGCCATGCGGCCAACCTTCACCACCGGGCAGGCCGCCGCGAAGGTGAGCACCACGGCCATCTGCAACAGCACCCGGAAAGTGTCGCGGATGTTGTTGGGGTGGAATTCGGCAAAGCTCTCGGCACAGTCGCCCCCCTGCAGCAGGAAGGCCTTGCCCAGGGCCACATCGCCCAGCGCCTTGGTGAGGTTGCGCGCTTCGCCAGCAAAGACCAGCGGCGGATAGCCCTTCAACCGCGCCTCGACCTCTGCCAGCAGGGCCGGATCGGGATATTCGGGCACCTGCCGGATGGGCAGGGCGCGCCAGCTATCGGGGGTCCAGAGCTTGGTCATGGGCATGCGTTTCCGGCCCGAAGGCCATCTCCA
>CANCOY010000026.1 GCA_947379865.1 Acetobacteraceae bacterium | reverse complement strand
TGCTGGCCTGGCTGTTCGTGCGGGTGCTGTTTGCGCCCTGGCTGGTGGCTGAGCAGATCGATTCCTATGTGGCGGGGCTGATCCTGCTGGCGGCGGCCCCGTGTACGGCCATGGTCTTTGTGTGGTCGAACCTGTGTGGGGGCGAGGCGAATTTCACCCTCAGCCAGGTGGCGCTGAACGATGCCATCATGGTGGTGGCCTTTGGGCCGCTGGTGGGCCTTTTGCTGGGCTTGGCCTCGGTCACCGTGCCCTGGGATACGCTGGCCCTGTCAGTTGGCCTTTACATCGTGGTGCCCCTGGCCCTTGCACAGCTGTGGCGGCGCATTCTTCTGGCCAGCGGAGCGGGTGCGCTGGAGCGGGTGGCGCAGCGTCTGCAGCCGGTGTCGCTGGTGGCACTGCTGGCAACCCTGGTGCTGCTGTTCGGCTTCCAGGGTGAGGCGATCCTGGCCCAGCCCGTGGTGATTGCCCTCTTGGCGGTGCCAATCCTGATCCAGACCTGGTTCAATGCGGGCCTTGCCTATGTCCTCGCCCGCCGCTTCAACGTTGCCCATTGTGTTGCCGGCCCGGCGGCGCTGATCGGCGCCAGCAATTTCTTCGAGCTGGCGGTGGCAGCCGCCATCAGCCTGTTCGGCATCACCTCGGGCGCGGCCCTTGCCACGGTTGTGGGGGTGCTGATCGAGGTGCCGGTGATGCTGTCGGTGGTGGCCATCGTCCGGCGCACCGCCCCGTGGTACGAACGCGGTCTCAGTGAGAAAGCAGGTCCAGCCTGAGATCGGGATCAAGCGCCGGGAGAGGCAGGGAGCACACGACCCGCGTCCCTGCCCCCATTTCCGATTCGATCCGCACCTCGCCACCGTGCAGGGCGATGAGGCGGCGCACCAGTGACAGGCCAAGGCCGGCACCCCGGCGCCGCTCCCCGGCGGTCTCGAAGATCTCGAACACGGTTTCGTGCAGGCGCGGGTCAATGCCGATGCCGGTGTCGGCCACCCAGATATTGATACCTGCGGCATCACGGTCGGCACCAAGCGTAATGGTTCCCCCGGCCAGGGTATATTTGATCGCGTTCGAGACAAGGTTGACGAGGCTCTGGCGCAGGCGCCGCTCGTCCGCCTCGATGGCCTCGTCAATTGGCACCCCGCAGGCAAGCTCGATGGTGACCAGATGCTGGCGCCCCTGCTCTGCCATGAGGTGGACAACACTCTCCAGCAGTTCCGAGACCACCAGACGCTGGGAGGCGATTTCCATCACCCCCGCCTCGATGGTGGCAAGGTCGAGGATGTCGTTGATCAGATTCTGCAACAGGCGCGAGGCGCTGAGAATGCCGGCGGTATATTCGCGCTGGCGCGGGTTGATCGGCCCGAAATACTCCTGATCGAGGATTTCGCCAAAGCCGAGGATGGAATTCAGGGGCGTGCGCAATTCATAGCTGACATTGGAGACGAAGGTGGTCTTGAGTTGGTCCGCCGCTTCCAGCGCCTCGTTGCGCTCGCGCAGGGCGCGCTCGATGTCCACGGAATCGGTGACATCCAGATAAGTCAGCAGCATGGCGCCATCGGGCAGATGGCTGGCCGCAAAATCCACCACCGAGCCATCGGGACGGTGCATGCGGCCAGCGCCGGCCTCGCGCTCGGTTACAACCTCGATCATGCGGGCGCGCACCTTGGGCCAGTCCGCCACGTCGCCGGGCAGCAGGGGCCGGACCATTTCGGTTACATCAGCGATGTGCGGCGAGCCCTGAAGCTGGGCCGTCGACAGCTTCCAGATCCGCCCCAGGGCGGGGTTGCACAATTTCAGGCGGCCATCGCTGCCGAACACCGCAACCCCTTCATAGAGCTTGTCGAGGGTGGCCCCCTGCACCGCAATCAGGGTGTTGTGCGAACGCTCCAGCGCCAGACGATCGCTGACATCCTCATAAAAGAAGAGCAGGCCGCCAAAGGGATGCGGCTGGCACACCTCCCTCAGGGTGCGGCCATCGGGCAGATGCCAGTATTCCTCGCGCGGTTCGATGACGGCGGTGTAAAGGGCAAGGCGCTGCCGCTTCCAGGCCGGAAAATCCGCCTGTTCCGGCAACAGGCGCTGGTCACGCAGACGTTCCAGAATCTCGGAATCATGGGGGTGGCCCTCCAGCCAGTCCTCGGACAGGCCCCAGAGCCGCACAAAGGCGCTGTTGTGGAAGGCAAGGCGCTTGTCGGCGCCAAAGATGGCAATGGCCGTGCCCAGGCGATCGAGGGTTTCGGCATGGCCGTCCACATGCCGGGCCAGATCGGTGCGTGCCTCATCAAGGGCGGTGATGTCTAGGGCATAGCCAACGGTGCCGCCAGCGGGCAAGGGCACTTCGATGATATCAAAGGCCCGGCGCTGGCCCGCCACCACCACAAAGCGTTTTTCCTGGGCCATGCGACCCCGCGCACAGGCGGTTGCCGCCAGTTCCCGCGCCCGGGGACCAATGGCGCGGGAGGCAAATTCCACACCCGCCCCGGCCACAACCTCGGCCGGCGGCAGTTCGACAGCGCTGCCATAGGCCCGGTTGACCCATTCAAGACCAAGGGCGCTGCCCCGCCGCCAGATCGGGAAGGGTGCCCGCTCAGCCAGTTCCAGGCTCTGAAGGAACAGGGAATTGGCCGACAACAGCGAGGCTTCGAGCGCTGCCTCGCGCATGCGGGCGGCAGCGGCATCATCAAGCCACAGCGCATGGCCCAGCAGCCGACCATTGTTCCCGTTGACCCGTGCCCCCCTGGCATCAAGGCGGTCACCATTGGCAAGGCTGGTGGACAGGGCAAAGGAGAGACCATCGGTTGCCAGTGCCACCAGTGCCCTGTCGATTTCTTCACCTGAAGCCGGGGCAAAGCGGGCACGGATCGCCGCCCACTCCCCCGCCCCGTCGGCAAAGGGCATGGCCATGTCGCCCATGACGCGCGGCGTTCCCTGCTTGCCGGCAGGCCAGAAGACGACACTGCCCCCACCTGCCGCGAACAGGCCCTGCAGGCGCTCAGCCAGAACCCCGGCGGTATCGGCGCGCAGGCGTACGTGGCCCAGAAGGAACGTGGCACGAACGGCAAGAGTGAAGGCGACCAGCACCAGGACCGCAGCGGCTGCGGCAAGGCCCAGCAGCGGGCCAAAAGGGAGGGTGATCGTCCCGGCAGCGCCGCCCAGCCCCAGATCAGGGAAACCGGTGACGGCGGGCAGGGTTGGCAAGGTAAGAAGCAACATGAGAACACAATGGCGCGTGTTCCCGCCGGGGACAAGATCCGGTTACATGGCCACCCGCTAGCGCTCCCGCCCGGCCTGAGCCGGGCGGGAAAGCCGTGACCTCTTAGTAGCGGTAATGCTCAGGCTTGTAGGGACCGGCGCCGTCAGCAATGCCGATATAGGCTGCCTGTTCGGTGGTGAGCTTGGTCAGCTTGGCGCCAAGCTTTTCGAGGTGGAGGGCCGCCACCTTCTCGTCGAGGTGCTTGGGCAGCATATAGACCTTGCGGTCATAGGCCTTGTGGTTGTTCCACAGCTCGATCTGGGCGATCACCTGGTTCGAGAACGAGGCGCTCATCACGAAGCTGGGGTGGCCGGTGCCACAGCCCAGGTTCACCAGACGGCCCTTGGCCAGCACGATCAGGCGCTTGCCATCGGGGAACACAACCTCGTCCACCTGGGGCTTCACTTCTTCCCAGGCAAAGTTCGACAAGGAGGCGATCTGGATCTCGCTGTCGAAATGGCCAATGTTGCAGACTATGGCGCGGTCCTTCATGACCCGCATGTGATCAAGGGTGATCACGTCGACATTGCCCGTGGCGGTGACGAAAATGTCGCCCAGCGCGGCAGCGTCATCCATGGTGGTGACCTGATAGCCTTCCATCGCCGCCTGCAGCGCGCAGATCGGATCGATTTCCGTGACCATCACGCGCGCACCCTGGCTGCGCAGCGAAGCGGCAGAACCCTTGCCCACGTCGCCATAGCCGCAGACGACCGCGACCTTGCCTGCCATCATCACGTCGGTGGCGCGCTTGATGCCATCGACGAGGCTTTCACGGCAGCCATAGAGATTGTCGAACTTCGACTTGGTCACGCTGTCGTTGACGTTGATGGCTGGCACCATCAGCGTGCCGGCCTTCTGCATCTCGTAGAGACGGTGAACGCCCGTGGTGGTCTCTTCCGAGAGGCCGCGCACGTCCTTCATCAGTTCGGGATATTCGTTGTGCATCAGCACGGTGAGATCGCCGCCGTCATCCAGGATCATGTTGGGGGTCCAGCCGTCCGGCCCCTTGATGGTCTGATGGATGCACCACCAGAACTCTTCCTCGTCCATGCCCTTCCAGGCAAAGACGGGAATGCCGACGGCGGCCATGGCCGCTGCCGCCTGGTCCTGGGTCGAGAAGATGTTGCACGACGACCAGCGGATCTCGGCGCCCAGCACGATCAGGGTCTCGATCAGCACGGCGGTCTGGATGGTCATGTGCAGGCAGCCGGCGATGCGGGCGCCCTTCAGCGGCTTCTGCGCGCCATATTCCTGACGCAGGGCCATCAGGCCCGGCATTTCGGTCTCGGCAATGGCGATCTCCTTCCGGCCCCAGCCGGCGAGATCAAGGTTCGCCACCTTGTAATCAGTGAATGCAGTCATGGGGGAAGGCTCCCGGTCATCTGGAAGGGGGGGCAGGAATTCTGCCGCCTTATACCAGCCCGGGCACTCAGGGCCAAGCATAAAGATATCTTTATATCTTGATCCCTCCCCATGTGGTTCGAGGTCTCTGGCTAAATCCAGCCAGAATTGGTAAACGAGGTTCAGCTATGCGCTTGGTGCCGAACCGGTGAACCGAAAGAGCCCGAGGAAATGACCGGAACAGGTTTTGGTGCCGGTGGCGGCCCCCGCCTGCTCATGGTCCTGCAGGACCTGCCGTTCTTCATCAGCCATCGGATGATTGTGGCCGAGGCAGCCCATGCGCGCGGGTTCGAGGTGCACGTGGCGGCCCCGCCCGACAGCCGCCATGAACCCGCCCTGCAGGCCGCTGGCCTGATCTTTCACCCCCTGCGCATGAACCGCGGCTGGCAGGCCCCTCTGGGCGAAGTGAGGGCGCTCACCCGCATCTGGCGCCTGGTGCGGCGGCTGAAGCCTGATCTTGTGCACCTTGTGTCGATCAAGCCCGTGATCTATGGCGGCCTGGCCGCGCGCCTCGCCAGCGTGCCGGCGGTTGTGGCCGCGATCACCGGACTGGGTCTGCCGTTTTCTGGTACCAGCCTTGCCATTCGTGCCATGCGGCCGGTGTTCAAAGGGCTCTATGCCCTGTCCTTCCGGCATCCCAATCTCAGGGTCATCTTCCAGAACCATGACGATCGCGCGGTCTTTGAGCGCGACAATCTGGTGCGGCCGGGCGACATCGTGATGATCAAGGGCTGTGGTGTTGACCTGACCCAGTTCCGGCCATCCACAGAGCCCATGCCCAGCCCGCCCGTGGTGATTTTTTCAGCGCGCCTGCTGGCCGAAAAGGGCCTCAACGAATTTGCCGAGGCGGCGCGCCTGCTCAAGGCCGAGGGGGTTGCCGCGCGCTTCATGATTGTTGGCCGCTATGACGACCAGAACCCCACAGGCATCAGCCCTGAGCGCATGGCAGAATGGGTTGACGAAGGGCTGGTGGAATATTGCGGTTTCAGCACGGCCATGGATGACACCCTGCGGCAGGCAGACATCGCCTGCCTGCCCAGTTATGGCGAGGGCATGCCAAGAAGCCTGATGGAGGCGGCTGCCACGGGCCTGCCCATGGTCACCACCACCGCCCCGGGCTGCCGCGAGGCCGTGATCCCGGGCGAGACGGGGATGTTGGTGCCGGTGCGCGATGCCCGGGCGCTGGCTGAGGCGCTGCGCCCGCTGATCCTTGATCCCGCCCTGCGCCGCCGCATGGGTGCCGCTGCCAGACGCCAGGCCATTGCCGAATTCTCAGCCACGGATTTTATCGCGCAGTCGCTGGCGGCCTATGACGCCGTTCTGGCCCAGGCGCCCGGCAAAGGCGCCTGAGCAAGGCCAGCCTCAGACGACGCTGGTCTCGCGATAGAACACCAGCGAGAGACCCACCGCGATAAAGCACAGCGGCCAGATCCAGGCCGCAATGCGCCCGCCCTGGCCCGGCAGCCGCAGATCAAGCCAGCGCCCCCAGCCCGCCGCGATGCCAAACAGGGCCAGGGGTATGTGGGTGTATTCGATCAGCAGCTCTTCCTTGACGTTGCCAAGCTGATGGCTGTGCGCCAGCAGGAAACCGCCACCCATGGCGGTCATCAGCGGAAACACCAGGGCAGCCCCCGGGCTCTTCATCCGCCCGGTGCGCACGGCCCATTCAAACAGGCCAAAGGCGATGATCAGCAGCATGAAGACGCGGTGCTGCACCACCTCGGGGTCACGCATGCTCTCCCACAAGCCGATGCTGCCAAGGGGCCAGACCTCAGGGTCGGACCGGATGATCAGGAAGAAGGCAAGCACCAGGAACAGCAGCGGCCAGTGCCGCGCCCAGGGGGCACGGCCCGTGCGCTCGGCGAGCGAGAGAAGACCAATGGCCAGGACCACCAGCCCCGCCCAGTGATGATTATATTCCGACCAGGCGATGTCTTCGGCGGTCTTGGGCGGCGGCAGGCCGGCGCCGGGCACAAAGGCCTGGGGGGCTTCCTGGCGCGCTTCGGCGGCCTTGGCATCAAGTTCGGCCTGCAGCTTGGGGATGGCGAGGTCGGCGTGATCGGGGCTCACCAGCAGCGGGGCCTGGGGCACCAGCCGGGCGGCAACCTCCGTCAGCGTGACCCGCCCCTGGACCAGGTCGATGGCCGGCGGCAGGGACGTGAGGGAGGCGGCCGCAAAGAAGATGGTCAGGCCAATGCCCAGTTCCACCTCGGCAAAGCGGCGCAGGCGCAGCGCCGGCGTTGCGGGATTGCGGCGCAGACGCTCAACCAGCCGGAAATTGGCCAGGCCAAATAGCAGCAGGGCCATGAACAGCACGACCTTGGTGGAGACCATGACGCCATAGGCCGTGCCCCAGACCGCCTCGGGCGAATCGAAATAGCCAAAGGCAAAGGCCACGCCGCCTAGCAGAATCGCCGCAACTGAGCCCATGGACATAAGCGAATAACGCCGGCTGACCGCCGCCATGCCAGACGTGCCTTCGGTCCGGGCCAGCGCAAAGAGGAAGAACGGCAGGCCGCCAATCCAGATCGCCGCACCCAGCTGGTGCAGGGCACCGGCGAGCCCCAGGCTCAAGCGGTCGTCAAAGCGGGCCGCCGCATGGCTGGTCAGGGCCGAGGATAGCAAGAGGCCGGCGCCACCAAGCACCATGGAGACAACCGCCCCCGGTGTGGCAGAGCGGCTGGCCACAGCCACCAGAAAGGCTGCGGCAATCGAAAGCACGCCCGCCGTGAAATAATCCGCGCTCCAAAGGCCCGTGAGCGAAAGGCCAGTGGTCTCGCTCAGGGTCGCCGTCGCGACGCCAAGTCGCAGGGCCTGGATGACGATGACCGCCAGGGCAGCAAGGCCGATCCAGCGCCGCACACGCGCCAGAATAACCGGCGCCACAGTCCCCAGCTCGTTGCGCAACGGCAGCGCCAGCAGCACCAGAAAGCCGATACCGCCAAGGGTTATGGACTGTGCCGCAACAACCACGCCCCGCAGCATGACTGCGAGAAAGCCAAAGATATCAATCAGAAGGGACATGGGCGAAAGGTTCCGTAGGCTGATGCGGCAACCGGTGGCGGCCGAAAGGCGGGGCGGATCATAATGCGACACCTGCACAGAACCAACGGACATGGCCTGTCCATGCCGGGCCGGGGCCGGGGACGTGATTGCGTGCTAGGCTCAGCGAATCGCCCATCCGGAACCAGGCCATGTCAGCCCTTCGCCGTCTTGTCGCATTTCTGCTGGCCTCGCGCTTTGTCAGGTTCAGCCTGGTTGGCACGGTCTCCATGGTGGTGGACATGGGGATCCTGCAGGCCGTTGTCATGGGGGGGATCCTCGACCCGCACCTTGGCCGGATCCCCGCCTTTCTGGGGGCGGCCACCGTGGGTTGGGCGCTCAACCGCTCCTTTACCTTCCGCCAGGCGGATCGCAGCGGACCCGTGCGGCAATGGCTGCGCTATGTTTCGGCCAATTCCCTCGGCCTTGCGGCCAATCTGGCGGTCTATTACAGCCTCATCACCCTGTTTCCGCTGGTCTATGCCTATCCCTTCCTGGGGGTGGCCGGCGGCTCGGTCATGGGGCTGGCCTTCAATTTCACCGCCTCCAAGCGCCTCGTCTTTGCCGCCCCCCGCAAACCGCAGGGGTGAGGGCTGCTATTTTCCTTGAACACAGGACGCCGGGACCGCATTGTTGGGGCCCATTCAACTGTCGAGAGGAGGTGATCCGATGTCTAACGCCTTGGTGAAACGGTCTACCGTGGTCGCGTGCACGCTCGGGTCTCTCGTAAATTCCGGGGCAGCCGCGCGCGGCTGATCGCACCAGCGTAAAGGAAAGGGCCGCTCCCCGATCGGGAAGCGGCCCTTTTTCTTTGGGCGGAGGGTGAGGAGCCCTCCCGCTCAGGTTCTTTGTAGCAATGATGAGCGGGCCTGCCCGCTCAGGTTCTTTGTAGCAATGATGAGCGGGCCTGCCCGCTCAGGCACCGACCTTGGTCAGCGCCAGGTTCTCGATGACATAGGCCACCAGCTGGTCCACGCAGGCCTCGATGCCGCTCAGGGAGGTGTCGACCACCAGTTCGGCCCCGTCCGGCGCCTCATAGGGGGCCGAGATGCCGGTGAACTGGGGGATCTGGCCGGCGCGGGCCTTGGCATAGAGACCCTTGGGATCACGCTTCTCGCAGGTCTCGAGATCGGCCTTGATGTAGAACTCGTGGAAATCCTCGCCCGCTGCCTCGCGCGCCCGGGCACGATCGGCGCGATAGGGCGAGATGAAGGCGGTGATGCACACCGTGCCCGAGGCGGCGAACAGGGCCGCCACTTCGCTGACCCGGCGGATGTTCTCGGCCCGGTCCTCGGGCGAGAAGCCAAGGTCGGCATTCAGGCCGTTGCGCACATTGTCGCCGTCCAGCACATAGACATGGAAACCGCGCGCAAACAGCCGCTTCTCCAACTCATTGGCCAGGGTCGACTTGCCCGCGCCCGACAGCCCGGTGAACCACAGCACCGCGCCATGATGGCCATTGCGACGGGCGCGTGCGGCGCGATCAATCTCGTATTCGGCATGCACCAGGTTGGTGGCCCGGCGCGTCACGGACTGACGCTGGTCGGGATAGCCTTCCATGGAAATGATGCCGCCACCGGCGATGTCATAGTCATCGACGATCACGAAACGGCCGGTCTGGGGATTGGACGTAAAGGAATCCAGCGCCACCAACCGCTTGGTGCGCAGCACCACCTCGGCCACGTCATTGCGCTCCACCCGCGCCACGGTGCGGCGGCTGAGGTCGCCGGTGTCGATCACCGCCTCGATGGACTGCACGCGCACCGGCACATCCAGCGTGCCCAGCTTCAGCTTGACCTCGCGGCCGATCTCCAGCGGCTGGCGGCCCAGCCAGAACAGCCGGGCGCGAAACACGTCGGTCTCGATGGGGGCGTCGGCCTCGTGGCTGGCCATCTCGCCACGCTCGACGAAGATCTGCTCGTCCAGGGTGAAACCAACAGACCGGCCGGCCTCTGCCTCAGTCAGGCCAGGGGCCGACCAGGTCTCGATGCTTTGCACCCGCGCACTCTTGTTGGAGGGCGAGAAGATCAGACGGTCGCCAACCTTGAAGTGACCCGCCTCGACCCGGCCCACCAGAATGCGGCGTTCATCGAACTTGTAGACATCCTGGATGGGCACGCGCAGGGCATGGGCCGCACTGGGCGCGGACGGCTTGAAATCATCGAGCGCCTCCACCACCGTCGGCCCCGTGTACCACGGCATGTCACCCGAGCGGTTGACCAGATTGTCGCCGCCGCGCGCCGCAATGGGAATGAAGTGCGTGGCAACCACGCCGATGGAGGCCAGATAGTCGCGATAGGTCGCGACGATCTCGTCGTACTTGCCCTGGTCGTTACCGATCAGGTCCATCTTGTTGACGAGCACGGCAATCTGCCGAACGCCCAGCAGATGCAGCAGATAGCCATGGCGGCGCGACTGTTCGCGCACGCCTTCGGCCGCATCGATCAAGAGCAGCGCCGCATCAGCCGAGGCCGCGCCGGAGATCATGTTCTTGAGGAATTCCTTGTGGCCCGGCGCATCGATGATGACGTAGTCGCGCTTTTTCGTCTTGAACCAGATCTGCGCCGTATCGATGGTAATGCCCTGGTCGCGCTCTGCCTGGAGGGCGTCCATCAGGAAGGCCCATTCAAAGGGCATGCCGCGCTTCTCGGACGTCGCCTTGATGGCTTCGAACTTGCCTTCAGGCAGGCTGCCGGTGTCGTGGAACAGGCGGCCGACAAAGGTCGACTTGCCATGGTCGACATGGCCGACGACGACAATGCGGGCGAGTTCGCGGGTGAGGTGGGCGGCCTGGGTGGTGGCGTCTGGGGTGGTGGCGGGTGTCGACATGATAGGCGCTCTCACAGATAGCCGTCGGCGCGCAGGCGCTCGAACGCGTCTTCGGCGGAATGGTCCATGGCACGGCCTGAACGCTCTGAAACGCGGGTGGTCTCAAGCTCCGTGATGATGGCCTCCAGCGTGTCCGCAGTGGAATCGATGGGGAAGGTAATGTCCTTGTCGCCCAGCGAACGGTAACGCTTGCCGCCCTTGGCAAAGTACAGCTCGCTCACCGGAATGCCCTCGCGCTGGACATAGCGCCAGATGTCGATCTCGGTCCAATGCAGCAGGGGATGCACGCGGATATGGGCGCCGGGGCGCAGATCGGTGTTGAACTGGTCCCAGAATTCCGGGGGCTGGTCCTTGAAGTTCCAGTCGCCGCCCTGGCCACGCGGGCTGAACACGCGCTCCTTGGCGCGGGTGCCTTCCTCGTCGCGGCGGATGCCGGCAATCAGGCCGTCGAACTTGTGTGTCTCCAGCACGCCCTTGAGGCCCAGGGTCTTGCGCGCCCCGGCACGGGCGGCCGGTGGCAGCGTGGGGTCGGTGGCTTCCAGCGGGGGACAGGGCCCAACGATCAGGTCGAGGCCCCATTCAGCGGTGTAACGGTCGCGGAAGGCATAGGCCTCGGGCATCTTGTTGCCCGTGTCCACGTTGACCACGGGGAACGGCACGCGGCCAAAGAACGCCTTCTTGGCGAGCCAGACAAGAACATTGGAGTCCTTGCCAAAGGACCAGAGCATGGCGAGCTTTTCGATCTTGGCGAAGGCTTCGCGGAGAATGAAAACGCTCTGGCTTTCCAGACTGTCAAGACGATCCATCAGTATACCCTCAAGCGCACGGACCCTGTCCGCGCCACCAGCCCCGTCGGCGGCGGCAAGAAAACGCCTCGACGGGGTGATTGTCCATAAAAAAATGCGGCTGTCGCTTTATACTACGCAATAAATACGTAGTATTAACGCCACCGCGGCACCGGGTACCTGCCTCAGGCCTTGCCCGGCGCAGAAGACGCAGCCCGGCGACGTTCCATCAACAGCCGGTAGGTGGCCGCAGCCGAGGTCAGGGAGCGGCGCTTGGGCGACCAGACGATTCGCGCCGAGACCGCGAAATTCCACACCGCCCCCATGGCCGCCCCGGCCAGGCCCGGCAGCAGCCAGTCCGCGCCACCCGCCTGAAAGAGCTGGGCGATGCCGATATTGGCCACCGCCCCCATGCTGCAGATAAGCATGAAGCCGGCCAGCCCCCACACAAGGCCCGCCCCCTCAAGCTTCTGCTCGCGATGGGTGACGGCATTGTTCATGAAGAAGTTGGTCACGATGGCGCCAAGGGTGGCCGTGGCCTGGCCGCTGAGGAAGCTTGTCCCCGCCATGTGCTGCATCAGCACAAGGATGGCCGCGTGCACACCAAGGCCCACCATCCCGATCAGGGAATAGACAAGGAATTTGGGCGGAATCAGGCCAAGGAAAAGCTTGTCAGCCAGCAGCATGACAAATTCGACCATCACCAGATTGTCGAGCTTGGATTCGCCAGCCCGGCGCTCCCGGAAGGTATAGGGCAGTTCGACGAAGCGCAGCGGGCGCGGCGAAGAGGCGAACAGATCCAGCAGGATCTTGTAGCCCAGCGCCGAGAGTTCCGGCACCGCCGCCTCAAATGCCTCACGCCGGACCATGAAAAAGCCACTCATGGGGTCGCTCAACTCGCCCCCGATGAGAAGGCGGCTGAGGCCACCGGCAAAACGGCTCATCCGCAGGCGGACGGCCGACCAGTTGCCGGTGCTGCCGCCCTCCACATAGCGGCTGCCCACCACCAGATCCACGTCGCCGGCTTCAAGGCGGGTCAGCATGGCCGGCAGCAGTGCCTCGTCATGCTGGAAGTCGGCGTCCATGACGGCGACACAAGGGGCGGCGGACGCCAGCACCCCTTCGATCACCGCTGAGGCAAGGCCACGGCGGCCAACCCGGCGGATGCAGCGCACGCGGGGATCGCTCTGGGCCAGGGCCACGGCGGCGGCGCCGGTGCCATCGCGGGAATTGTCATCCACAAAGATGACTTCCCAGGCAAGGCCCGCCAGCGCCGTTTCCAGCGCACGGACAAGGGGCGCCACATTGTCCCGCTCGTTCCAGGTGGGAATGACCACCGTCAGATCGGCGGCCCTGCCTGTGGCTGCGCTGTTCACCAGGCCTTGCATAACGCACCTGCATCAAGATGTTTCGCCGGGTTCATCATGTGCCACTTCCGCCAAAAAGTCGCCCATGCCCGCCCCTGTCGCATGGACTGGCCTCATGGACTGGCCCCATGGACTAACCATCGCGCAGGCTTTCGTCAAACACACGCAGCACGGGGTACAGGAAGTAGGAAAGCACGGTCCGTCGACCGATCTTGATCTCGGCCGTAAGCGCCATGCCGGGGAGAAGGCGGAAATCCGCCGGCACCTCGCGCAGATTGGGCACTGCGAGGGCAAGGCGGGCGCGATAGGCGGCGGGCGCGTCGGCCGGGCCAAAATCAGGGCGCACGACATTTTCCGAGATCACCCGCACCGTGCCTTCAACCGTCCCGTGACGCTGGAAAGGAAAGGCCTCCAGCTTGATGCGGGCCAGATCACCGGGGCGGAGGCTGGCAATGCTGGCGCCGGGAATGGCGATCTCCGCTTCCAGCGGCACACCGCGCGGCACAAGGGTCATCAGCCCCTCCCCCGCCTGGACGGAGTTGCCCAGGGCGCGGTCATTGATCTCCTGCACCACGCCATCGGCCGGGGCACGCAGCACGATGAGGCCAGCCTTGCCCGACGCCGCGCCGGCCGGGGCCAGTGTGGCCACGATCTGGCCCTTTGCCACGGCGGCGCCAAGGGCAACATCCAGGCTCTGCACGATGCCACGCGCCGGTGGCTGGATCACCATCATGGGGCTGGAGGTAACCAACCGCCCATGGGCGATGACGATGCGGTCCATATGGGCAAAGCCCGCCCACAGCAGGGCCGCGGTGAGGAACGCCAGCACGATATAGAGCGTGGCCCTGGCCCCCCAGGGCGGCGGCGCCGCCTCGATGGCGGCCACATCCGACTGGAAGGCAATGGCGTCGCGGTCAATCAGCGCCGGCGCCGGCAACAGGGTCCGCAGGCGGGCCACGGTGGCTTTGGGTGAAAAGGCGGACATGGGCTCAGACCTCGGCAGACTGAAGGGTGGGGGCGGCATTGCCGGGCAGAAAGGCCCGGGCCTGGCGCGACCAGAGCTGGCGGTACATCTCGCAGGTCTCCAGCAGTTCCTCGTGCCGGGCGCAGCCCACCACCCGGCCCTGGTGCAACACCACGATCACATCGGCATGAACCAGCGACGACAGGCGATGGGAGATCATGATCATCGTGCGGCCACGGGCAATTTCCGCCATGTTGCCCTGGATGATGGACTCACTCTCGGGATCAAGGGCGCTGGTGGCCTCGTCAAAGATCAGCACACGCGGCTGACGCAACAGGGCACGCGCAATGGCCAGGCGCTGCTTCTGGCCACCGGAAAGGTTCACGGCCCCCTCCTCCAGCACGGTCTCGAAGCCCTGGGGCAGGCGCTCGATGAACTCGTCGGCACCGGCGGTGCGGGCCGCTTCGACAATTTCAGCAAAGCTGGCGTCGGGCTTGGCCACGGCAATGTTCTCGCGGATCGTGCCGTGGAACAGGAAGGTTTCCTGGGGCACCACGCCGATCTGGGCGCGCAGGTGAACCTTGTCGATCTCACGCAGGTCATAACCATCCAGCCGGATCAGACCACGCTGCGCCTGTTCCAGACCCTGGATGAGGCGCACCAGCGTTGACTTGCCCGAGCCGGAACGCCCGACCACGCCAATCACGCTGCCAGCCGGGGCCGAGAAGCTGATGCCGTCCAGCGCCGGGCTGGAGGCGCCTTCATAACCGAACGACACCTCGTCAAAATGCACCGCGCCACGCAGGTCGGGCTGCAGGCCCTGGTCGAGCCGGGTCTCGGGCGCACTGTTCATCACCTCGCCCAGCATGCGCACCGACAGGGCCGCCTCCTGATAGGAATTGATCAGGCCAACCAGCTGCACCAGCGGGCCAGAAACGCGGCCGGCCAGCATCTGGAAGGCGATCAGCTCACCCACAGTCAGGCGATGGGCAAAAACCAGCAGCACACCGACACAGACAATGGCCACCGACATCAGCTTGTCGAGGGTGCCGGAAATGGCACCGGCACCGGCCGAAATGCGGCCAACTTCCAGATGACGCTGAACCGAATTGGCCGAGCGACGCTCCCAGTTGCGGCGCTGCACCGGCTCCAGCGCCAGCGACTTCACCGTGCCAATGCCGTGAATGGTCTCAACCAGCAGCGCCTGGCGCTCCGCCTCTGCCGTATAAAGGGCTTTCAGCCGTGTACGGAATGGGCCGGAAACAAGGCCGATGACAACCGCCAGCAGGCCACTGAACGCCAGCACCACCAGGCCAAGCCAGGCCGAGTAGAAGAACAGGACCGGCACAAAGACAATCAGGGCCGAAGCATCAAGCAGGGTCAGAAACAGCCGCCCGGTGAGGAACTCGCGGATCGTGTGATCCTGCTGCATGTGACGCACCAGAATACCCGCCGGCACCTTCTCGAAGAAACGCAGCGGCAGCGACAGCAGATGGCGGAACACCGTGGTGGCCACGCGGATGTCGATCTTGGAGGTGGCATGCAGCAACAGCCGGCTGCGCAGATAGCCAAGCACGCCATCGGTGGCAATCACCATCAGAATGCCGATGGTCAGCACAATCAGGGTGGAGGTGCCTTCATGGACAACCACCTTGTCGATCATCAGCTGAAAGAAGATCGGGGTTGCCAGCGCCAGCAGATGCAGGACAAGGGCGGCAATGCCCACATCCCGGAAGACCGCGCGGTGGCGCAGCATCTCGGGCAGAAACCAGCGCAGACCAAAGGGGCGGCGCGCATCGCTTGCATCATAGTGGCGCTGAAACAGCAGCACCCGGCCATCCCAGCGGCGGGCAAGGCCCACCGCATCGAGGAACTCGAAATCCGGGCTGGCACTCTGGGGGTCGCGCACCGCCACCTCCCGCCCGCCGTCTGGCGTCTGGCGGAAACCCGACAGCACGATGAAATGGCCCTCGGGGGTAAACAGGATCGCCGGAAAGGCCTGGCCAATGCGGGGCAGGCCATCCCAGGTCATCTTCTTGATGCGCGCCTTCATGCCAAGCTCGCGCCCGAAGCCCGCCAGCGCATCCAGCGTCACCTCGGCACCGTCGAGTGCCTGGGTGTGAACGATCTGGGGTTCGGCCACGTCAATGCCATGAAACCGCGCCACGGCCACAAGGCACTGGATACCTGTCCGGCCCTCCACGGGGGGAAGGGATTTCTTCTGTTCTGCACGCAACGCGCTCTCCTCGCCAGCTGCGGGAAAGGCGCAGCCACTGGCCAGTACAGGAGGAAGGCAATTTCCGATCAGTCCGGAATCGCCTGCCGATCTGTCTGGCAGACACATCAGTTCGTGTGCGGAGTAGGCGCATTAATTGGTTAACGAATTATTAGCAGCAGACGGCCAGGCGTCCCCGATGAACCACGCAAGGCGCGTGATTCAAGCGGGAGATGTCTCTGATTTCAAAGGATGGGAAAACTGGCGAAAGAATCTGCGCGCCGCTGGCGCTTCAGGTTCTGCCGTAGGTGTCCTCGAAGCGCACGATATCGTCTTCCCCCAGATAGGGGCCGGACTGCACCTCGATCATCACCAACTGCACCTTGCCCGGATTCTCCAGGCGGTGGATGGCGCCAAGCGGGATATAGGCGGACTGGTTTTCCTCAAGCAGGAACGTGTCATCGCCCCGTGTGACGATGCCGGTGCCGCTTACCACGGTCCAGTGTTCCGCACGGTGATAATGTTTCTGCAGGCTAAGCCGGGCGCCTGGCTTGAGGCAGATCTGCTTGACCTGAAAACGCTCGCCCTTGTCGATGGTTTCGTACCAGCCCCAGGGGCGATAGACCCGGCGATGGCTAAGCGGCTCGGTGCGGCCGCCGGCTTCAAGCTTTTCCACCAGTGCCTTGACGTCCTGTGTCTTGCTGCGCTCGGCCACCAGCACCACATCATCGGTGGCAATCACCACCAGATCCCGTACGCCGACGAGGGAGACAAGCTGGCGTCCCTCGGAGCGGGCATAGGAATTGCTGCTGCCGTGCTGCACCACATCACCACGCAGCACATTGCCATCCGCATCCTTCTCGGCGATGTCCCACAAGGCTCCCCAGGAACCGACATCGCTCCAGCCAAGGGCGGCAGGAACGACACCAGCCTTGTCCGTATGCTCCATCACGGCATAGTCGATGGAGATCGACGGGGTTGCAGCAAAGGCGGCGGGATCAAGGCGGAAGAAATCAAGGTCGCGCAAGCCATCGGCAATCGCGTTGCGGGCACCCTCCAGCACGGCCGGCGCGTGGCGCTGCAACTCGGCCAGAAAGAGGGTAACCGGCATCAGGAACATGCCGCTGTTCCAATCGTGCCGCCCGGCCGCAAGCCAGGCCTCGGCGGTTGCCAGATCGGGCTTTTCGCGGAATTGGGCAACCTGATACGCCTGGCTTCCCGACCAGATGTCGCCGCGCTCGATATAGCCAAAACCCGTCTCGGGCGCGGTTGGCCGGATGCCAAAGGTCATGAGACCGGGCGAGGCCGCAATCGCTGCGGCTGCCTGCGTCACCGCTTCGTCAAAGGCGGCGACATCCTCGACAATATGGTCTGAGGGCAGCAGCAGCATGAGGGCCGAGGGATCGGCGCGTGCAATCAGTTCTGCTGCCACAGCGGCAGCCGGTGCGGTGTTGCGCCCTTCCGGTTCCAGAATGATCTCGCCCGGCACCACGGAAATCTCGCGCATCTGCTCTGCCACGATAAAGCGGTGTTCGTGATTGCAGACCATGAAGGGCGGGGCATAGCGCGCCCGGTCGGCAACGCGCTGGGCCGTTTCCTGAATCATTGTGCGTGTGCCACCCAGCGGCAGCAGCTGCTTTGGGTAGAGCATGCGCGAAAGCGGGAACAGGCGCTTGCCTGCACCGCCCGAAAGAATGACCGGAACAATTGTCTGAGATGCCATGCGGCACGCCTCCCGAATTGCCGCATGACGACGATGGGATGGTGGCAAATTGCCGTTGCCCTGTCCACCAGACAGGCGGCTGATCACGCCCTGTCCGACGGATGTAGAATGGCTTGTCGGCGGCGGCTGACCCTAGATTTCAGGCTTGGACCGTATCAGTTGCTCAGGCCCCGACAGATGTTCAAGCCCAGCCGCCGAACCCTCCTTCGCCTTGCGGCGGGGGCCATGCTCATGCCCGCACTTGCGCGGGCGGCAGAGGTGGGGCTTGCCCGGATTGCCGCCAGCCGGGGCCTTGCCTTCGGGACCATGATCGAGCCACGCAGCGCCACCGGCGATGGTGCCGCCGGCCAGCTTACGGCCGAGAACAGCGGCCTTGTCACCGACGCCCAGTTTCACTGGGCCGCCACCACCCCCAGCCCCGGCGCCGAAACACTGGTGAATGCCGATCGCATGCTGGCGTGGGCGGAACATCAGCATCTCTCCGTTCGCGGCCATGCCCTGCTCTGGCATTTGCAGACGCCAGACTGGTGGAGCCGCGGCGATGCTGGCGCCCCAGCCCGCCAGGCCCTGACGACCCATGTGGACAAGCTGGTCCGCCGCTATGCCGGGCGCATTTCGTGCTGGGATGTGGTGAACGAGGTGGTCCGGGCCGGCGACCGTGCCGATGGTCTGCGCGACAGCCCGCTGGTGCGCCTTGCAGGGGCGGATTATGTGGACCTCGCCTTTCACACCGCCCATGCGGCGGACCCCCTCGCCCGGCTTGCCTGCAATGACTATGGCATGGAAGTGGGCAGCCGCACCGGCCTCGCCAAACGGGCGGCGTTCCTCAAGCTCATCAGCCGTCTGAAGGCCAAAGGCGTGCCACTGACAACAGTCGGCATCCAGTCGCACCTGGATGTCGGCCTGCCGGACTTCGACGAAACCGGCTTCCGCGCCTTTCTGCGGGAAGTGGCCGGGCACGGCGTCGACATTGTGCTGAGCGAACTCGATGTCACCGACCGCACGGCGCCCATGGACATCACCCTCCGTGATCAGATGGTCGCTGATACCTATCGGCGCTATCTCGACGTTGCCCTCGACGAGCCAAAGGTTTCCGCTGTGGTCTGCTGGGGTCTCAGCGACCGCTACAGCTGGATCAGTGATCTCTCGCTGCCGGAACATCGCCGCACCGACGGTGCCCCGCCCCGTCCCTGCCTTTTTGACCAGGCCTTTCAGGCGAAACCTGCATGCGCAGCCGTCGCCGCCGCCCTGGCCGCCGCCCCTGTCAGAATCGGAAGCCCCATATGACGCCCAGTGACCTTGGCATGGCCCTTATGTTTCTGGCGCTTCTGGCTGGCAATGCCTCTGCCCAGAACGGCTATGAGAGCTCGCCCTATAACTGGCAAAACTCCGCCTACAACTGGCGTAATGCGCCTGAGAACTGGCAGAACAACCCATATAATTGGGATGTCTCGCCCTACAATTGGCAGAACGCGCCAGGGCGTGTGGCCAATCGCCTGACGGGGCCAAACGCCATCGTCGACCCGGGCAATACAGGCTCCTTCGCCCTGCGCACCCCCGCCGGGGGTTTGCTGCGCTTTGATGCCGAGGGCAATTCACTGCCACTCGACCCCACAAGGGGCAAACCTGCCAACCCCTCCGGCCGCGCCGACTGAGCGCCTGCGCGCTGCCTCTTCAAGAAGCCCGTTGTTTATCCAATTGCCGTCTGCCTGCAAGGAAGCCAATCATGGACCGTACCACTGCCGCCAAGCCAAGACAGACTTTCGTCCTTGAGCTGAACGAGGTGAATTTCAACGTCCTGTCCGATCTGGCAACCGCGGGGCGACTGCCTGCCTTTAATCGGCTGTTCCAGACCCACAGCGCCATCCCCACCATTGCCCAGGAAAGCTATGCCAAGCTGGAGCCATGGATCCAGTGGGTCTCGGCCCACAGTGGCCTGACACAGGCGGGCCATGGCGCCTTCAACCTGACCGATGCGCAGCATGCCAGTTTTGATCAGCTGTGGGACGTTCTGGAGGATGCCGGCATCGGCTGCGGCATTGTCAGCCCCATGAATGCCAGGCGCGGCCGCCTGCACAAGGGGTTTTACCTGCCAGATCCATGGTCCGTTGCCCGCGACGCCTATCCCGAGGCTCTGGCACCCATCGACCAGTTTGTGAGCGAGCGGGTCAACAACCATAATATCAGCCTGGAAAAGGGCAGTTCCCGGGCCGCCTTTGCCGAAGCCTGTCTGGAACTGGGCATCTCGCCCCGGGGGCTGGCGCGTCTTGGCTGGCACTATCTGCTGAGCCGTATCGACCCGCACCGGAAATGGCGGCTGGCGGCACAGTTCGACCGCTTCGTGGTGGAAGCCACCCTGGCCATGATGCGCCAACGTCCCGTCGGCCATGTCAGCGTTTTCCTGAACTCGGTGGCCCACTACCAGCATCACTATTGGACACGGCATAATCCGCAGCGCTGGGCGCAGGTAGCACCCGATCTGTTCCGCCAGGCCAATCCACTCGACGCCACGGTACTGCGCGATGAGGATGATCCCATCACTTATGGCCTCATGGCCTATGACCGGATTGTCGCCCGAATCCGCCGCCGACTGCCCGATGCGCAGCTGTTCGTGATGACGGCGCTCTCGCAGGTGCCCTTTGATGGCTATGAGGGTGGTCGGGGATTTTATCTGTACCGCCCTTATGATCATGAGGCCCTGGCCAAGGCCCTTGATCTGGATGCACTGCGGGTGGTCTCGCTGATGTCGCGCGACCTGATGCTTTACTTCAAGACCGACGCGGCCCGCAGCCGCGCCATGGCCCGTCTCAAGGCCTGCCGGATCGGCACCGAACCCCTCTTCTCGTTCACCGAGGAGCCCGACAGCCGGCTGTTCGTCAAGGTGGCCTATACGTTCCAGGCGGACGACAACACTTTGATCGAGCACGGTACCGAGCCGCCGCTGCCCTTCGCGCCCTTGTTCAAGCTGATTACCTTCAAGACCGGCCACCACCATCCGGAGGGCTTCCTGCTCTGCCCGCCGGCCCTTGCCCCCTCACGGGACCTGCTGGTGGACGGTCGCCTGCCAGTGGAGCGGATGTTTGATGTGCTGCTGTCAGCCCATGGCATCGCGGCACTGGCCCGCGTGGAGCGGGAACAGGTGCGCTGCGCCTCCTGAGGAGGGAAATGGGGGAGCGACGCGCGAAAGTAACGCTCCCCCAAAGGTCTTACCAGTTGATACCGTGATAGGTTACGGCTTCTGGCACCATCTGCTTCAGGCGAACCAGATCGATCACGGTCTGCCCCCGGCGCAGACGCCCCATGGCTTCGTGAAAGCCGGCGTCGTCATTCCCCACCACGATCACATCGCCATGCTGAATCACCTCATCCTCGTCTTCCGCAAGGATCGAGGCGAGATGGGGGATGGTGTCGTCCATGTGGCGGCGGTTGGCGCCGTTGAGGCGCGCCACATTGACGTTGCGGTCGAACACCCGCACATCAAAGCCCTTGCCCAGCAGGCGCTCGATCATCTCCACCAGCGGGCTTTCACGCAGATCATCCGTACCCGCCTTGAAGCTGAGCCCCAGCACGCCCACTCGCCGCCGGCCGATGGACACCACACGCTCGACAGCGCGCTCCATCTGGATGCGATTTGACGGCAGGATGGCGCCCAGTACTGGCACGTCCAGATCCAATGCACGGGCACGGTGGACAAGCGCACGCAGATCCTTGGGCAGGCACGAACCGCCAAAGGCAAAGCCCGGCTTCAGATAGGCGCTGGAGATATTCAGCTTGGTGTCGCGGCAGAAGATCTCCATCACCTCATGGCTGTCGATGGCGGCACCCTGACAGATGTTACCGATCTCGTTGCCAAAGGCGACCTTCAGGGCATGCCAGGCGTTGTCGACATATTTCACCATCTCCGCCACCTCCATGGAGGTGAGGATGAGGGGCGCATCGATCCCCCGATAGAGGCTGGCCACTGTTGCCGCCGTCGCCTGATCAAGCGCACCAATCACCGTCTTGGGCGGGGCGTGAAAATCTGTAACGGCCGTGCTTTCCCGCAGGAACTCGGGATTGTTGGCAAGGCCAAAGCCATTGCCCGCCGTCATCTTTGACGCCGCCTCCAGCGCTGGCTGCACCACATCGCGCATGCTTCCCGGCAGCACGGTGGAGCGGATGACGACCACATGGGGCGTGTTCTTGGGACGCATGGCAGCGCCAATCTCGGAACAGACCCGGGCGACACCAGACAGATCAAGGCTGCCGTTCTGCTGGCTGGGGGTGCCGACACAGACCAGGGAAAGATCGGTGCGGGCGATGGCGTCTTCGGCATGGGTGGTGGCCGTCAACCGTCCGCTGGCAACATGTGCCGCGATCAGGTCGTCAAGCCCTGGCTCCACCACCGGCGCGCGCCCACTGGCGAGAAGCGAGGTCTTTCCCTCGCTTGTGTCCACGCCGACAACATCATGCCCGAGGGACGCAAGACAGGCCGCCGACACACTGCCGACATAGCCAAGACCAAAGACACTGATGCGCATCACAAAGCTCCTGCATGCCAGCACACTCTGTCTGGCGCGGTTGAGACGGAACGCGTGTTCCCTGCCTCAACCTAGCGGCAGCAGCGGCAGAATTGAGCAATACAGAAGTCTCTCTTGCGTCCGAATCGCCTCTCTGACGCAGGTTTCGATACAGGTTGATTATTCAGCGTGGCGCCGTCCTCCGCCTAATGTGGCGTGGGATCTGTTCATGCGCATGCACAGGTTACCCCAGCGCACGACCCTGCGCTGTCGGGTTGAAGGGGCGGACCATGTACGAGCAATTCTTCCGGCTAAGCCATACGCCATTCGACATTTCGCCAGATCCGGCGTTTCTGTTTGCAACGCCAGAGCACAGCGAGGCGCTGGCCGCCATCACCTATGGCATAGAGAAGCGCAAGGGGCTGATCGTGCTGACGGGTGAGGTTGGCCTTGGCAAGACAACCCTGCTGCGCACCTACCTCAACCAGGTCGACCGCTCGGACCTTGATATCGCCTATGTCCTGCACCCGGCCATGGATTTTCTTGACCTGCTGGGGGTCATCGGCGAAGCAATCGGGCTGGAGGCAGGGCAGGATCTGCCTTTGTTCCAACTGGTTTCCGCCATTCAGCAGCGCCTGATCGACCGCTATCGCAGCGGTCACAACATGGCTGTCATCATTGATGAAGCCCAGCGCCTGCCCGATGTCACGCTGGAAAACCTGCGCCTTTTGTCCAATCTGGAAACCGAGAGCGAAAAGCTTATCCAGATCGTACTGGTGGGCCAGCCCGAGCTCGACAGCCATCTTCAGCGTAACGAGATGCGCCAGATAGCCCAGCGCATCGCCCTGCGGGCCCACCTGCATCCGCTGAACACGGACGCTGCCATCGCCTATATGCGGCACCGCCTGCGGCTGGCCGGGGCGCAAGACCCGGAAACCGTGATGACGGCTGCCGCCATGCGGCGGCTGGCGGTTGCCTCTGGTGGGGTCCCCCGGGTGATGAACATCCTTGCGGACAACACCCTGATCCATGCCTTTGCCGAGCAGCGGGCGCCGGTGCCGGCGGCAATCGTCGATCAGGTGGTGAAGGAGTATTTCGAGCGCCCTCCCCTGGAGGACGCCGCCCAGGCCACTTTCGCGCCCAGCACCCGGCGCAGCAGCCTTGTTCTTGCCGGCATTGCCTTTGCGGTGGGCGTGGCCGCGATGGCGGTACTGAACACGCGTGCCCCCGGGCGTGAGAGCGCTGGGGAAACCGCCCTGGCCCTGATTGGCAGCGAAGACCTGAGCCGGAGCAAGCCGGATCCCGTGGTGCTGACCGGCCAAAATGAAAACAGCGCGATCCCCCCGGTCGCCGTGGAACAGGATGTACCACTACCCGTGCCAGCCGATGCCGCCATGCCACAGCCTGGCGCAGACGTTGCTGCCTCAATCCAACCAGGCGGCGCGACAGCCACGCCTGGTGGGGATGGGTCACAGGCACCTGCCGTCGAGGTCGCCGCAGTGTCGCCAGCGCCAGCGCCGGAACCCGCCTTGGCACAGCCGCCTTCGTTGCAGATCAATCTGCCTACGGTCGATCTTATGTCCACACAGGCCGCCCTGCCACCGCCAGATGTCTTGCCATCCAGTACACAGCCAGCGCCCGTCAGCGGCGAGATCTCCCATGTGGTTCAGGTCGGCGACACCCTCTTCCGGCTGGTGGTCCAGTATTATGGTGTCTGGACAGAGCAGACGAGGGACCTGGTCCTGCGTCGTAATCCTGTAATTACCAACAGCAATCTTATCTGGATCGGTCAGCCACTGGCCTTTCCGCCCGCACCTTCAGACCTCCCTTCCCAGGCCAGCACTGCTGGCAGCCAACAGGCCCGTTCCCAGACCTTGAGTACATTGGAGAGCCATAGCCCATGAGCAAGATCTATGAGGCGCTGCAACTGGCGCGGCGCGAGCAGACCCGCAGTCCCGTGCCACCCCGGCCGATAGCCGAGGTCCCTGCGGTCATTGCAGCTGTTCCCGTGGCACGGCTGACGGGTCCCAGCCAAACTCTTGAGCTTGATCTTGGCCGCGAAATGGCGCGCCTTGCCGCTGTGCTCAACAGTGTTGAAGCCGCTGATGGTCGTGGTCTTGTCATCCATGTGGTGTCCGTCCATTCAGGGGCAGGCGCCTCAACCGTTGCGCGCGAGCTGGCCCGCCACATGTCCGACCACTCGCGCCGAAAGGTGCTGCTGCTGGATGCCGACCCCAAGACCACCCAGGTCTCGGGGCAGTTTGCAGCACCTCGCGGGCCGGGCATTGCCGATCGCTTTCTTGATGGCCAGGTGATCGACGGCGGTGTCAGCGCCGTAGGCAACTCCCTGCTTCATGTCGGCCGGCTGGCCGAAGATCCGGCAGTCATCGCCAGTGCCATGGAACGCAACAGCATGGCGGCCCTCTATGAACATCTGCGGAGCACCTTTGCCATCACCGTGATCGACTGTCCGGCTTCTGACAGAGCATCGGCGATGATCTCCCTTGCCCGCCATGCCGACGGGGTGGTTCTGCTGGTGGAGGCGGGACGCACCAGGGCACAGTTGGCCGCCCGTGTTCGGGACATGATCACCGATGCCGGCGGTCGGGTGCTTGGCGTCGTCCTCAACCGGCGGCGCAACTATATTCCCGAAACGCTCTACAAGCTGATCTGAGGAGATGTAACCTTGGCTTTTTTGCCTACGATGGACCGCCCCGGCAAACGCATGGTCGTCGCCCTCTGCCCCGGTGGGGTGGAGGCATCCGGTGGCATCGGCCGCATGATGGGATATCTCGATACGGCACTGCGCCATCGCAAGGACAGCCCTCACCTGATCATCCTTGATACGCGGGGGGCTGATCACATTCTGCTGGCCCCATTGCATTTTGCCCGCGCGCTTGGCCAGATCACCTGGCTTGCCGCGACGGGGCGAATAAGCGTGCTGCACGTGAACCTTGCTTCACGCGGCAGTACCCTGCGCAAGGCTGTGGTGGTGGGCCTCGCCCGCACCCTGAGAATTCCCTATTTCATTCATCTGCACGGAGCTGATTTCGTTGGCTTCTTCGGGTCGGCGCCGCACTTTGCCAAGGCTGTCATTCGCTGGATGTTCCATGGCGCTGCCGCAACCGTGGTGCTGGGGGATGCCTGGCGGCGCTTTGCCATCAGTACCCTTGGCGTGGCGCCACAGCGGATCAAGGTAATCTATAATGGTGCGCCAGAACCAACACGCCTGAATGCCCCGTCGGCGGGTGATACGCCCATCATCCTCTTCCTTGGGCGCATCGACCCCAGCAAGGGCATGCCCGAGCTTCTGGAAGCCCTGGCGAGACCCGAGGTGATGGCGCGGGGCTGGCGCGTGGTGGCGGCCGGGCTTGGCGACATTGAAACCTATGCCAGTCGCGCGGCTGCCCTGGGTCTGGGTGAGCGGATTACGTTTACCGGCTGGGTTGACCGTGAGACTGTTGAGGAACTGATCATTTCCGCCACTTTCCTTGTGCTTCCCTCTTATGTGGAGGGGCTGCCGGTGGCGGTGATCGAGGCCCATGCCCATGGCCTGCCCGTGATCGCCAGCCCGGTTGGGGCGACGGCGGAAATAGTCAGGGACGGCGAAACCGGCCTCCTCGTGCCACCCGGCGATGTGGATGCCCTGGCTGCCGCCATGGTGCGCCTGCTCGATGACCCGGACTTGCGCCAGCGACTGGCGGAGGGCGCACGGCGGCTTTTCCGTGCACGGCTGGATGTTGACATCGTTGCAGCCGCGTTCGCCGATCTCTATGCCACCGTGGGTCGCTGGTCCTGAGCCGTGGCGCGCGGCGCCATCCGCCAGACAAAGGCGGCGCGTCGCGTGGCGGTCCGCGCCCTGACCCGATAGTGCTTGGCCAGCCAGACGGCCGATGCAACATGGATTGCCCAGGAAACCATTCCCGGCGTTACCAGATTGCTCTCGGAAAAGCTGACAACCAGGAAATAGGTGTTCAGGGCAAAGATCAGCCCGGCGCCGGGCAGGCGCCCTTCGACTGCGGTAATGGACGAACGCCATAGATTACGAAGTACCAGGATCGTCACTGGCACAAGGCCAAGCAGCCCCAGCGACAGCCAGATATCGATCCAGCCGTTGTGGGCCGTCGGCACCAGCCAACCAACCGATGCCGCAATGCGATCACGCCAGCCGCTTTCCGGCTGCCAGAACGATTGAAAGCCATAGCCCAGCAGCGGATGCTCGGCGATGGCGCGCTCCAACTGGTCCCACAGCGGACCACGGCCGGTGAGATCCTCGCTGCGCCCAACCAGCCGCAGGAAGATGCCCCCGCCTGTCGCCAGAATGGAAACGGCTATGGTACCAGACACAATAACCAGATAACCCCAGACAAGCCGGGTCATGGCGCCAAGGCGCATGCCCAGCATGGCCATGCAGGCAAGACCCGTAATGATTGTGGCACCAAGCCCGGTCAGCGAGCGTGAGGCCAGCCACAGAGGCACCGTAAGTATAAGCGTTACAATGGCCAGACGATGGCGCTGGCCACTTGCCACCACCCAGACGCAGGCGATGATCACCAGACCCGAAACCCAGCCAAGCATGTTCTTGTGCGAAAAGGCACCACGCAGCGCGCCATCCACGGCGCCGCCTGCCATGATCGCATTGCCGGGAGAAACCACAGTCAGCACGATTGACGACAGCGCCATGATGATGCCAGCAGCCACCAGCATGCGGGCGACATCACCCGGTCGCCAGCGGGCCGCAAGATAGACGCCGAAAAGCGTTGTCCCCAGAAGATTGAGCGAGCGCCGCATGACGATGTCGGGAACCTCGGACCAGACAGCCGACAGAAAGGCGATGGCCACGATCAGCAGCGGCAGCCACGCCCAGCCAAGGGCTGGAAGCATGCGGCGGTGATGGGTGAAGATCGCCATGCCCGAGAAGGCGAGAACGGCCGCCATGGAAAAGCGGTTGGCCGGATCCGAGATACCCGGATCATCAATGCCAACACCATAGAAGCGGCCCAGCGGCAAGAAGGTGCTGCAGAGCATGACAAAGGCAAGAATGCTGAATGTGCGCTCGAAGGTATTGGCGAGTGAACGGTTCATGGCTGCGGTGCTCCCTTGTCGCTGTGGGTTACAGCCGGGCCCAGGCTTTTAGGCGTGGGTTCTTGCCGCTGCAGCAGGGCCTCTGCCCGCTCATAGGCCTCCAGGAGGATCGGTGCCGAATGGCGCCAGGCGAGGGTTTCCTGCACCCGGCGCTCGGCAATCTTCCCCATGCGGTGGCGGGCCACCGGATCGTCGAGCAGGCCACCGATGGCTATGGCCAGCGCCTCTTCATCATTGGGGGTGGCATAAAGGCCCGCCTCCCCTGCCGAGACCCGGGTTTCCTTTAGGTCATAGGCCACCACCGGCAGGCCGAAATACATGTACTCCATGACCTTGTTCATGGTGCTCTTGTCCGACCAGTCATTCTTTGGATCAGGATCGATGCCCAGATCCGCCGACGACAGAATACGGCAGAGATCGTCATCGCTGACCCGGCCCGTGAAGGTGGTCACATCATCAAGGCCCAGGCTGCGGGCATAAGCGGCAATGGCTGGCTGGTGCGGACCGCCGCCGATGAAGATGCAGTGCACGTCGCCGCGTCCCACCTGGCGTGACAGAATGCGCATGGCGCGCACGAGGTGATCCACCCCGTCCTGCTTGCAGATCTCGCCCAGATAGGCGATCAGAAACGGCTTGCCCCGGGAAAACGCTGCCGTGCGCGGATACCGTGAAAAACGCGCCGTGTCGGGACCGGAGCGGACAATATAGACATCCTCCGCGCGCTTGCCCCCACGGCCGACGGCGATTTCCTTGTGGCTCTGGTTGGTGGTTATCACCAGCTGGGCGGCCTGAAATGTCAGCCGTTCCATGGTCCTCAGGGCACGCATGGTCCAGCCACCGCCCCCACCAAACTTCACCGCATACATTTCCGGGCTGAGGTCATGGTGATCAAAGATGAAGACCTTGCCAAACAGGCGCCAGAACCAGGCGAGGGGAAAATAGGTCTCTGGCGGGTTGCAGATATGCAGCACGTCAAAGCCCCGGCCCCACAGGGCAACCCGCAGGCTCAGCAGGCTGGTGGCAAGGAAACACCAGACAAACTCGGCAACGAAGCCAAGCCGCCCCTGGGCATCCACCGGCACGCCATAGCGGTAGACATGGATGTCTTCGATCACCTCATGGCCCGTCTCATAGCCACGCGCCTTTGGCGAGATCACGCTCACCTGCCAGCCCGCCGCCGTGAGGGTGGTGGCCTCAAGCCAGACGCGGCGGTCAAAGGGCACCGGCAGGTTCTGGACAACGATCAGTACACGCCGCGTCATGGGCCGGGCTCCTCCGGTTCAAAGGCAAGGGTGGTGAGGAGGGACTGACCGCCACCGGCACGGCCTAGGCCGATCAGCGTAACCGTGGGCATTTTCTGGCCAAAGCCTGGGGAGTACCAACCGCAGGGAGGATCGCTCTCCCCCTGGTGGACAGACCAGCGCAAGCCCGCCGGCAGCGTCATGCGCGCCCGCCATCGCCCCGCCGGCCCGGACCAACTCAGCAGGGCCGTGCCCGCTTCGAGGCGGCAGGAAACCTCTGGGCCCAGATGAAAGGCGAGGCGGGCGCGGTGGATTCCGCCCGTGACCAGATCCTCGATCTCCACCCGGCGAGTGGCACGGTCAAGCACGACCGTACGGCGATGCTCCGAGGACTGACGCAGTCGCGCATAACCATTGTGGCTGGCAATCCAGCGCGCGGCCGTGCTGCCTGGCGTGTCCTGCAGGTCGACAAGCTGGCTGTTCGGGCCACGCAGCCACATGAACGGGCCACCATCCACAGCCTGGTCCTGGCCATCCAGTTCAAGGGTGTTGTGACCAATGGTGGAGCGGAAATAGCGCCGCCAGGCCGCCTCACCGTGATAGCAATAGGTGCCGGGATCCGCCAGGATGTCAACGCCGCCATGGCGCAGTTCCACCGAGAGGGCGTCGGCATGCCCATGGGCAGCAATGGCGAGATAGCCAAGGGGGCCACTGTCGAGGCGGCACCAGATCTCATCTGGCACGGGAAGCGTGTCACGCAGGATGACAACGCCAGACTCCGGGAAGTGAGAGGGCCTGTGCTCTGGCCGCCCTGCCACCGTATGCTCGAGGCGCAGCACAGAGAACAGGCCCGAGCGCACGTCCGATCGCACCTCGGGCCACCACGACTGCCGGCCAACCAGGGCGTCACCGGCGGCCAGGAGCGACCCCCAGCGGCCAGCCGACCCTGACGGTGGATCAATGGGCAGGCCCAGACCCTCATCATCATCGCCCTGGCGCGGCGGCCGGCCTGTAACGTCAAGCAGCGCTGCCGCCCCATCCAGCATGGCGGCAAGCCTCGCCCAGCATGCCTGGGAAAAGGGAGCTCCGCCAAGCTCCCCCTCCACAAGCGCCGCCAGCACCAGCTCTGCCACAAAGGCGTGATAGCCGCTGGCAAGCTCACGGTTGAGGCCATCGCCAAAGGTCTGCTGCGCAAAGGCCGCCGCCAGCTGGGTAGCTGCCTCGGCCCGGCGCTGGGCGCTTTCGGGAAACAGGGGAAAGGCAGCGGCGGCCACAAAGGCGCCAGCCGCCTCGGCGATGAGATGATTGTTGGCCGAGCTGCCGTGGCTTGGCAAAGCGTGCAGCCAGTGCTGGTGGCCGCGCAACTGCGCCAGAAAGGCAGGGTTGCGCTCAAACAGGCCGGCAGCGCCGGGCCAGCCATCCAGCAGACGCCGCGTCCACACCCAGGAAATCAGCCGTATGCCAATCTCGATGCCACTGGTCCAGTGCACGCCGGAAAGGAACCGGTTGCGTGTCCAGAAGCTGCCAAGGTCGGCAGCGATACGCTCGGCAAAGCGCGCGTCGTCGGTCAGACGCCAGGCCACCGCCAGCCGGGGCAGGTACTGATGCCGCGCCGCCTCCCAGACCGCCTTGATATTGCCGATCGCCGCCTCGTCGCGGTGGTCGATGTCAAAGGCATAGGTCGCGGCATCGCTCTGCCGGCCGGTATGGGGGTCCACGAACCAGTCGGGCACACCGTCGCGCAGGGGCACCGCATGGCCAAAGGCGGTCAACCCGCCATGCAGCAACGCCTCTGCCTCGGTCAGCAGGCGTGCGGTGGCGGCCGGTTCCAGATGGCCCGCCAGCGCCGCCCCCCGGGGCAGGTGCCCGGCCAGGCTGAAGCCCGTCAGGCGCGCGTCGCCGGTGCCCGGGTCCTGGCCCTGGCGGCGACGCCAGCGCCGTTTCAGGTCGGCATCGGCAAGGCGCCGGCCAATCTCCCCCACACTCATGCGTGAGAGACGCTTTAGATACCAGGTCAGATCCATCAGCGGGCTACCCGACCGTCTCCCCGTCTCAACGCTGCGCGGAGGCAGCGCCAAGATCAGGCAGGGTGACCAGCACGGGCAGCTTCAGGCCACGCTCCACCGCATCGGCCGTCAGGAAGGTGTTGCGGGTGATAAGCAGCACAAGGACGGAACCGGAGGCGGCAAGCAGGCCGACAATCACCCCGGCCAGGGTCCACAGCAGACGCCGGGGCCGCACGGGATCGGCCAGTGTGGCGGCCCCCTGGATGACAGAGATGGAGTCGATCCGTTCACGGTCCAGGGTTTCGTTGACGGTTGCCTGATGCAGCTGTGCGCGCAGGGCCTTCACATTCTCGCGGCCCGAGGTGACCGCCTGTTCCATGCTGGCCAGCTCGCGCTGGTCGATTTCCAGCTGCTGCAGGCGCTGGTCGATCTCGGCCGTCTGGCGGGTCAGTTCGGCCGTCTGCTTGGCAATGGGTTCCAGGGCCGCCTCGGCCTCGACACCGCTGCGGCGCAGGTCTTCGTAGACCGGGTTGCTGCCGGTCATCACCTTGCCCTGAAACTGTTTGCCCTGTTCGGCGAGGAAGCGTTCGACCACGGCAATGTCGGCCCGCACATTCTGCACGGGGCGGCTGTCGGCAAGATAGCGGCTAAGCAGGTTCTGCTCTTCGCGGCGCAATTCCAGCAGCTTTACATTGGCCGTGTTGACACTTTCCGTCTGAAACCTTTCCGTTCCCACGGTCTGGCTTTCGGGCGTTTTCGTCAGGCGCTCGTGAATGAAGGCAAGCTTGTTTGTCAGTTCGACACTGCGGGAGTCGAGATCGCCCTTGGCCGACAGGCGCTGGCCACGCTCCTCGATCAACTGCTGGCGCTGTGCGTCGGCGTCAAACAGATCATGGGCAATGCGGAATTTTGCCGCCCGCTCCTCGAGGCTGGTGAGGGAGGCGAGTTCTGTGCCGAGCTGGCTGGTGAGCACATCGGCGCGCGGGTTGGCAAAGACATCCACATGCTTCTGGCGATAGAGCGTGACGAGGGCATCAAGGGCCGTCGCCGCCACCAGCCGGTCGCGGTTCTCCAGCGACAGGTTGATGACCGTTGATTGTGCCGGGTTCTGCACCTGCAGGTCGCCCGCCAGGGCCTTGAGGGCGAGTTCCTGCTTGCGCGGCTCTGGCTGGCTGGACTCGGCAATGGCCGGGTACAGCTTTTCAATGCCGACCCGGTCGAGCAGGGCGAGGGAGAGATCGCGGCTCCTGAGGATCGAGGCCTCGGAGTTCATGGTCTCCTGCATGGTTGCCGTGGGCAGATTGTTGATGGCCTGGCCAACATCAGACTGCGGCACAAACTGGCGGCCGGTTTTCACCAGCAGGGCTGCCGTTGCCATATAGGAGCGTGGCACCAGCAGCGCCGCCAGAATGGCAATCACCACCGGCACCACGAAGGCAACGAGGACGATCCGCCGGTCGCGGAAGGCGATGGCCAGCGCTTCACGCAGGCTCACAACAGGGGCGCGAGTGTTCATGGGCTCTTTCCGGATTGGGAGGCGCGAGATTACGCCAGCGTCCTAGTTGATCACGCGACTGAGGTCGTAGTTGAACGAATAGGGGATGTTTTCACGGAGGTACTGGGCCACCAGGAGGTTGACATCGGCAATGCGCGAACGCGGCACAAAGACGACGTCATAGGGCTCAAGCACCGGATCCTGGGTGGGATCGGTGTTTTCCATGAACGATTGCAGGTTCACCTTGAAGATGTGCGGGGTACCGTCCGGATTACGCCGGGCAACGACCACTTCAGCGACACGGGCTGTGTTGCGGAAGCCACCGGCCTCCATCACTGCGCGCAAGACAGTGACCGGACGGTTGAAGGTGATCACCCCGGCGCGTTCCACCTCGCCCCCGATGAAGACTTCGCGGCTGCCAAAGGCGCGCACCACGATGGTGATCTCGGGCGACTTCACCTGCTTGCGGTAAAGGTCGACCAGCTCGGTGCGCATTTCTTCAGACGTCTTGCCGGCCACGGTGTAATCACCGATGAGCTGCAGTGCCACCTTGCCATCGGGGCGGACCAGCAGACGATCATTGAGCTCCGGGTTGAAGAACTGCCGGACCTCGATCTCGTCGCCTGCTGCCATGCGATAGGTGGCTGGCTGCACGGGTGACTGCAGCACCGCCGTTGGTGCCAGAGGCACGGCGCTGTAATCCGTGCACCCTGGAAGCAGGGCGGCAGCCACCAGAAGGACGCCGAAGCGGCGCGCGTGTTTCAGAGTGAGGGCCATGGGATCCCGGTCAGGTTGTCGAGGGCCACGAGGCGGTCCTCAGGTTCCGGACCATCTAGACGGGAGATGCGCCGCTTCTCAATTGCACTTATGTTTATGTGCGGATCCCGGCATGCGGAAATAGCTGATATCTGATACATTACTACCACGCCCCCTGTCTGTGGCGGGTTTCTATACGCGCGTCTGATGGCTGGAACCCGGTGCCGGGGCCATGGTCAGCCGGCCTGTGCACCTGTGCGGGCTTTGGTTTTCCTTCAGGTCCCGACAAGCCCATGACCATGACCATCGAGCAGCACGACGGCACGGCGAAACTGGCGCCAGAGGCGGCAGAGCACCGCCTGCGGGCACCCATCGCCCCCACCCTGGTGGCGGGCCTGGTGGGCCTGCTGGATGCCGCGATGATGATCACCACGGGCATTGCGGCGCACCTTGTGCTGGTGCTGCTGGCGCTGCACCCGCTCGACAGCCGTTATGCCGTGGCCGCCGTATTTGGGGCGGCCGTCATGCTGCCGGTGGGGCGGCGCAGGGGGCTTTATACAGATGGCTGCATTTTCCATCAAAGCCTGCCAGCGCGCCCGCTGCTGCTGACGGTGGGCATCAGTTTCCTGATGCTGCTGGCGCTTGCCTTTATCCTCAAGGTCTCAAGTGATTACTCGCGCCTGTGGCTGGGGCTCTGGATGGCGCTGGCCATCACGGGCCTGGCAGTGGGGCGTCTTGCCACCGGCTATCGGCTGCGCCGCCTGACAGCGGAAGGGCGCCTGCAGGTGCGGGTGGTGATTGTGGGCGCCGGGGAGCACGGGCAGCGGCTGGCGCAGCACCTGCGCTGCCATGGCGATGCCCGCACCCGCGTGGTCGGCTTTATTGATGACCGGCTGACCCGCATTCCGGTGCAGCCCTGTGGCCTCACGGTGCTGGGGGACGTGGCGCATCTCATCCGGCTGATCCGCCTTGGCCAGGTCGACGAGGTCTATCTCGCCTTGCCCTGGCAGGCCCAGGCAAGGCTGACGCGCCTGATCGAGCGGCTGGCCATCACCCCGGTGCACATTCGCCTGGGGCCGGATCTCATTGGCTTCCAGCTGGGCAGTTCCACGTTTTCCCGGGTGGCCGGCCTGCCCATGCTCAAGGTCTTTGACCGGCCGATCTCTGGCTGGGCCCATGTGGCCAAGCGGGCGGAAGACGTGCTGGTGGCGGGCCTGGCGGTGCTCATGCTGGCGCCGGTGATGGCGGCCACGGCGCTGGCGATCAAGCTCGACAGCCCGGGGCCGGTATTCTTTCGCCAGCGCCGCCAGGGCTTCAACGACACCTTGTTCGAGGTCTGGAAGTTCCGCACCATGTATGTCGACCAGGCCGATGCCGACTGCACCGTGCAGACCCGCAAGGCAGACCCGCGCGTGACCCGCGTGGGTGCCTTCCTGCGCAAGTCGAGCGTGGACGAACTGCCCCAGCTCATCAATGTGCTGCGGGGCGACATGTCCATCGTTGGCCCCCGCCCCCATGCCCTTTCCACCAAGGCGGAAGGCCGGCTGTTCCAGGACGTGGTGCACAAATACGCCGCCCGCCACCGTGTGAAGCCCGGCATCACCGGCTGGGCGCAAGTGAACGGCTGGCGCGGCGAGACCGACACCATCGCCAAGATCGAACGCCGGGTGGACTGCGACCTCTATTATATCGACCATTGGTCGCTGGGCTTTGACCTGCTGATCATTCTCAAGACGGCCCTGGCCGTGCTGAAGCGCGACAATGCCTATTGAAACCACCCCCCCAAGGCCCCAACCAGCCCTCACGCCCCCCCGCATTGAAACCCGCCCCCCCTTTGGCTAAGGTGCGCCCAAGCACTCGTAGCTCAGCTGGATAGAGCGCTGCCCTCCGAAGGCAGAGGTCACAGGTTCGAATCCTGTCGAGTGCGCCAAATCTCCTAATGTTTCCAATGGCTTGACGGTTCGACAAAAGCTCGGACGGGGTCATTTTTGTCGATTTGACCATCTACAAAACCTTTACAAATTCACCTGTCAAAATCGTATCCCACTGATTACCTTTGATGAATCGGATCAAGGGGGTCGAGATGGTCAAGGACGATCAGGACAGGGTCGATGTTCGAGGTGACGGTCGAGTAATCCTCTATAAACGGGAGGGACTGAAACGACCGGTCTATCAGGTTCGAATCAGGGTCCCCAACTCCACTGGCTACAGGGTCGTCACCACCAAGACCGACAACCTGAGGGAGGCTGAGCGGTTCGCCCTGAACCTCTACGAGGACCTCTACATTCATGTGAAGTCGGGTGGGTCGATCAAGTCCAAGACCTTTCGGCAGGTGTTCGACGAGTGGGAGAAGACCGTCACCACCATGGGACCCACTCGGCAGGGTGGCTCGTGGCAGGCGACCATCGACCGAGTGAAGTCGTACGGGCTGGAGTTCTTTGGTCCGAGGAAGATCGAGGAGATAGGTCCCTCCGACTTTGGTGAGTTCTGGGTCTGGCGCAAGGGCAACTACAGGAAGAAGCCCCCGACCAACGGCACCCTGAGGCGAGAGCGGACCTCACTCCTGCCGATCTTCAAGTTCGCCGTCTCCAAGGGTTACATCACGGAGGTTCCATCCACCGAGCCGCCGAGGGCGAGTGCCGACAGGCGCCCTACCTTCACCATCGAGGAGTGGAGGCAGATCTACACCTCGGCTCGTAAGTGGGTGTTGGAGGGCAAGCAGAAGGCGACTGGTCGAGACAGGTTCGTGTCGTGGCAGTACTTCCTCATCCTCGCCAACACGGGAATGAGAGTGGGTGAACTGCGGGGACTGAGGTGGTCTGACCTTCGGACGGTCTCGTCAGAGGGTGGATCGAGACTGGTGGGTATGGTGAAGGGCAAGACGGGAGCGAGAGAGGTCGCCTTTCAGCAGGGGGCAGAGGTGTACATCAAGAGGCTCTACGACCTTCGATGTGACGAGCTGTCCGAGGACCTTCCCGAGGAGGGCGGGGCTTCACCCGACAGAGACGGTCTGGTGATCTGCCACCGAGACGGGACACCCATCCAGACCATGAAGAGGTCCTTCCAGTCGCTCCTGGATTATGCTGGAGTGCCGGTGGAGAGGGACGGGTCTGCTCGGACGATCTATTCCCTGAGGCACTTCTACGCCACACAGAGGCTGTCCAACGAGACCAGTCCGTTCCTGTTGGCGAAGCAGATGGGCACCTCGGTGGAGATGCTGGAGAAGTTCTACGGGCAGACGGTGACCTCGGCTCTGGCGGCTCAGATCACCAAGGCGAACAGGACCAAGGACACGGGGCGGCGAGACGGGGCTTATCCGTTTGAGTGAAGGTGGGCTACCTCTGGTCGCCGAATATCATCGAGAGAAAGTTGGATAGATGTCTAAGTCAGAAAATTTAATCGGCTTTGTCTTGAGTTTACTGATGACGTATTTAATTATCCAACACCCTGCCATGGCATCATCTGCCGATGAAATGGCGTCTAAATGTGAATGGGCTCAATCTGCAAAATTGGACAACGGAACGGTCTTTATTCCAAGAAACGTCGAGGCTTTCGAGTGTTGGGGATTTTTTAACGCTGTACAAGGTTACTCAATATTTGTTGATCAAAAACGACGCACTCTTTTTGGCTCTTGCCCCCCTACCAACTCCACACTGATACAATATATAAAAATATTCGTTTCATATGTCGAGAAGCATCCTGAAAAAGCACATGAAAAGGACGTCGTTGTTGCCAATTGGTCATTGATGGACGCCTTCCCGTGTCCAAATAACTAAACCAACTCGACCACTCGTCGCTTAGCCTCGGCGTTCATCTCGATGTACCGCTGTGTCGTCTGGAGCGACGAGTGACCAGCCAGCGACTGAACGTCCCTGAGTGATCCACCCACCGTCGAGATCTTGCGGGCGGCGTTGGTGATGAACGTCCTTCGTCCACTATGAGACGAACACCCCACCAATCCAAGGTCCGAGTACCACCTCTGGAACAGGTTCACGATCGCCTGAGGCGAGGTGGAGTCTGACCTCTCGGTCCTTACGACATGGCTGGTGGCTGGATCGAAGCCCCGACGGAGCCTGTCGATCTGGTATAGATTCACCAAGAGGGCGTTCAGCGTCTTGTTCAAGGGGATCACTCGACCAGAGGATCCCTTCGAAGCCGAGTTGGTGAGGTTGAGCATGTCACTCACCTCCCCGTCCGAGCCGAGGACCATCGACCACCTGAGGCAGGCGATCTCCTTGGCTCGAAGCCCAGATCGAACTGATAGGAGGAACACGACCTGATTCCTCAGTCCGTTCCGCCGAGCAGAGAGGTAGGATGACACCGCCTCGACCTGAGC